>CAXTOI010000001.1:0-5892 GCA_964245645.1 uncultured Novosphingobium sp.
GCCGAGGATGGTTGGGGTAACGCCGCCAACATCTGGCGTACGGTGCAGGCTTTCGAGGATGCCGGCGTCGCCGGCATCCACATCGAGGATCATGTCTTCGGCAAGCATACCGAGGCGCCGGCCAGAATCGCCGATCTCGACGAGGCACTGGGCAAGATCCGCGCGGCGCTCGACGCTCGCACCGAGCCCGACTTCCTGATCATTGCGCGGACCGACATTCCGTGGGCGACGAATGATCTGGAGGAATGCGTGCGTCGGCTAAATGCCTTCACCGACGCTGGCGTCGATTATGTGATGCCGGCAGGTATCCGCGCCCCGGCGCTGGCAACGATCCGGCACCGCCTTCGCGGAAAGATCGTCATGACCGACAAGCCGGGCACCAGCGTATCGGACGAAGAACAGGCCGGCGCGGATATCATGCTCTATTACGGGCTGACCATTCACGCCGCCTTTCACGGCGTCGAATCCGCGCTGGCAAGATTTCGTGAAACCAATGACCTCGATGCGGTTCCGGGCACGCGCGATTGCGCCAAGGCGTTCGAGCAACTCGTGGATTACGGCAGCTATGTCGAACGAAGCCGGCGCTATGGATCATGATTACGCGGCGGGGTCTCGTGTCACGCATGGCCATACCCGGTCAGGATGGCCAGACGGTAAGTTCCCGAACCGGATCGGCTCCATCCCAGTTGCGGGCGCCATCGGCGATTGTCCGGTAGAGGCATTCCATGGGCCTGGTTCGTTGCGTGAATTCGGTCAGGCAGCCGATTTCACTCTTCGTATCGATATAGCCGAAGCGCGTCCCCCCAGGCCCGACCGCGCCTTCCATCAATAATTCTTTCCCGGCCTCGCGATATCGTGCGCAGCACGCATCAAAATCTTCCGCCCAGATGCTGATGTGGTGAAATTCCGGGGCGTCGCATTGCGGGTGTTGCGGGGGGCCGTCGGGGTGGCGCTCGATCAGTTCGATCTGCAGATCCCCCGCCTGAGCATAACTCACGCTCGAATCGGATGTCTGCAACTGGCCGCCCAGCCAGATATTCATTCCCATCGTGCGTTTTATGCGCCGGATAACGTAGAACGGGCCGATGCCTGACGCCGTCAGCCACCCGTTCATTGCCCGGTCGAGATCGGGCACGATCCAGGCGTTCTGGATTATCTTGATTCCCCTGTTTGACATCTCTCTCAGCCTTGAAGCACAATAACGCGTTGCATCTTACTTAAGCATATGATTAACACTGCGGCAATCTGTTGAGTCAAGCACTCGTTCGCTGACTACGACGTCGTTGGAGGCCTGAATGTACCCATTTTCGTTGCTTCGTCGCACTGCCGGAGTGGCTGCGCTGTTGGCTGGCAGTGGTGTGCTCTACGCCGCTGCGAGTGGCGGTCTGTCAGCGCCCGGCTATACGCTCGATCAGGCGAATCGCGGCCAGGCGCTTTACGCCAAGCGCTGTGCTTCCTGCCATGGTCCCTCGCTGAACGATGGCGAATTCGCCCCACCGTTGAAGGGCGACATGTTTCTGCAGCGCTGGAGCGGGCGCAGGATATCGGATCTCTTCGACTATACATTGGCCAAGATGCCCGCGACGGCACCGGGAACGCTCACGCCGGGCGACGTCAGTGACCTAGTGGCGACTATCCTGCGCGCGAACGGCGTTGGCGCAACGCCCGATGCGCTGCCCAATGATGACGCGAAATTGCAGACGATGAGCTTTCCCGCATCGCTCATGGGGCTGCCGCCGGCCGCTGGTGGCATAACGCCGGGCGTTACGCCGGCACCGCCGCCCGAACCACTGGCCCGGCCGCTCGATCATTACACCAATGTCACCGATGCGATGCTGCGCACTACACCGGACGGCGACTGGCTGACCTGGCGCCGTACCCCGGACGATCAGGGACATAGCCCTCTGAAGCAGCTTAATACCAGCAATATCGGTCGTCTTGGCGTGAAATGGGCATGGGCTTTGCCAAGCGGGCCGAACGAGGCGCCGCCGCTCGTCCATGACGGGGTCCTGTTCGTGCATGGATTTGGCGACACCGTGCAGGCGCTCAATGCTGAAACCGGCGACCTGCTGTGGGAATATTCGCCTACCTTGCCTCGCGACGTCCAGCCCATGTGGCGCAAGTCGATCGCGATCTACGGGGACAAGGTTCTGACGACCACGTCGAACATGCACGTTGTCGCTCTCGACGTGAAGACCGGCGAAGTCGTCTGGGATGTGGCTATTGTGGACGCCAGCAAGGGCTTCACCCTGGCGGGCGGTCCTATCGTGGCAAAGGGGAATGTCATTGTCGGGACTGGTGGGCGTGTTCCGGGGGGCAACTACATCGTGGCGCTGGACGTGCAGACCGGAAAAGAAGCCTGGCGTTTTTCAACGGTCCAGCGGCCGGGCAGCGCGCACGACACCTGGAACGACTTGCCTTTGGAAAAACGCACCGGCGGAGCGGTCTGGACGCCCGGCAGCTTCGATCCGTTGAGCGGGTTGGTCTATTTCGGGCCGTCCCCAACCTATGATACCCTGCCGCTCGTGGCGCCCCGGGCCGCGCCAGGCAGCAACGATGCTCTGTATACCGATACAACCGTTGCACTCGATGCTCGAACCGGCACGATGGCCTGGAACTTCCAGCATGTGGCCAACGACCAATGGGACATGGACTGGGCTTTCGAGCGGATCATCGTCAACCTTCCCGGCAAATCAGACTCCGATCGCCTGGCCATCACCATCGGCAAGCCGGCGATCATCGAGGCGATGGACGCTCATACCGGGCAATATCGTTTCTCGATCGACGTCGGCCTGCAGGATCTTATCTCGGCGATCGATCCGGTAACCGGCGCCAAGACCATCGACCGCTCACGCACACCAGGCAAGGTTCCGCAGCGGCTGTGTCCGCATTCCAATGGTGCGAAGAGCTGGCTGCCCAGTTCGTATGATGCCGGCAAGAAGTACCTGTTCCTGCCCTTGAACGAAACCTGCATGGATTACGACCCGATCGTGCCCGGCGGAAGCAGCCTGATGTCGACGAATGTCGGCATGACGATGCGGCCCCGCCCCGACAGCGATGGCCGATACGGCCGTCTGGAAGCGGTCGATCTGGTAACCCGCAAGCCGGTGTGGATAAGCCGACGGCGCGCGTTCAGCACTACGGGCGTGATGAGCACCGATGGTGGCCTGGTCTTCGCAGGCTATCTTGACCGCAATCTCGTGGCCTTCGACTCGTCGAACGGCAAGGAGCTTTGGACGGTTCGCCTGAACGATGTGCCCAATGCCAATCCCATCAGCTATGAAGTCCATGGGAAGCAATATATTGCAATTACCGTTGGCAATGGTGGGCCTATTCCGGGGCTCTTCGCCGGCCTTGCACCGGAGATCAAGAATCCGACCAACAGGACCGCCGCGCTGTGGGTCTTCAGCCTCGACGGGAAATGACGTTGTTGTGAGCCATGCCGGCTTCCCCAAGGCAAGACGATATTGCGCAATCCCGCGAATTAAAGTGAGGGCGCGGGATTTGCGCCAATCAAGATAGAGGAATTCAAGATGCAAACCAGACGCGTGGTGAGCGGTCAGGACGCCAGCGGCAAGTCAAAGATCATGAGCGACGAGCTTGTCAGCGGCGTTGCCATGGCGGGTGGTATCCTCACCGAGATATGGGGATCGGACACAATGCCTGTTCTTCCCAACTCAGGCGAGCGCCCAAGCTACGACGGCTTTTTCGCACCGGCCGGCGGGTACCGCGTCCTGCACAACACCATCCTGCCGGACGATACCGATGTCGTCGAAGACGAATCCGCTCAGGCACAATTGGGAGGTGGTATCGCCGAGGTCCTTGAGGATGGCGAAAATGCGGGGATGCATAAGACTGACAGCGCCGATTTCATTATCGTCACGGCGGGTGTCGTGGGTCTGGAACTGGACGATGGCGAGAAGGTGGTGCTCAACACGGGCGATCTGTTCGTTCAGAACGGTACGCGCCACAGATGGTTCAGCCCGAATAACCAGCCCGCCACCTTTCTGGCCGTGATGATCGGCGGGGTGCGCTCATAGGTCAGGGCTCGGGCCATTGCTGCCGTTTCGGTAAGCATATGCCCGGCTGATGGCTTCACGGGTCGTTCGGCCGGCAGCATGACCGATATCGGCTATCGAATGGCCGGCAACGCGATGACCGACGACTTCTGGGCCAACGCTTTGCAAGCCGCCTTTGGCGGCGATAATGGCGAGCATGCGGGTGATATCGAGTTCGCCTTCGCCTGCGAATTTGCGGAATAGCACATCGTCGGACAAGGCTGCGCCGTGTTTTGCCAGATCGGCGTCGGCAAGTTGAACGTTCATCAGGCGATTGCCCGGAATCGCCGCGAGAAGCGCGATATCGCGCTCGAAATCGGTCGAGCCTTTCTGCATGTGCCAGGTATCGACCATTATCCCCGAATTATCGCGGTTGGCCGCCTGGACGATGTCCCAGGCCAGCGGCAGTTCGGGAATTCCCCACATCGGGATAAATTCCAGATCCATGCTGATGCCGCGAGATCCGGCGGCGTCGCAAAGCTGGCCGAAGGCTTCGACCAGCTCGTCAAACGCGATGCTGCCCCTGTCGAAGAAGCCGACGGTGACGGCGGAGGTCATCTTCAAGGCCTGCGCGATATCCAGCGATTCTTCCATGCAGACGTCGAAATGGCTGCGCATTCTACGCGTGCCATCCGATTGATTGGCGATTGGGTACCATGCGTCGACCCAGGTCGCGAGCCCGTCGAGCTGCGTGAATTTCAGCCCGCGTTCGCCGGCCTGTTCGAGTAGATCATCAGCGGTAAATCCCTGCGAGGCAAGTTGCTTGAAGGTTGAGGCGGCAACGGCAAGGCTAGTAAATCCACCCGCCTCGGCAATCTGGAGATGAGCAGAAAAGGGCAGGTCGCGATGACCGACCGCCCAAAAGACCAGATCCAGATCCTGTGGAACTGGCGCAATGCCCGCTTCTATCGACACGCTACTCTCCATTTCCGATGCGTGGTGGCAATAACGCGTTGAGCGATGTCTTGACCCTTTGAACTATATAGCGTACCTAATTTAAATAAATACCTAAATAACTGGATCCGCATTGGCGAGGCGTTTCCAGGTGCTCGCATCGGAGAGAGACGCAAAACCATGCCGACACTCGCTCTGGACTTTCTCACGGCCCTTGAACTGGCGCCAATCGATCTAGTCAAGCAGGCCGCGATTAATCAATGTGCTTCCGTAGGACTGGTCGTTCAGGATGCCGCGCGATTTCCCTTCTTCCCGCCGAATGGGTTGGCCGGCGATACCCAGGCACGCGTGGATTTGCGGAATATCTGTCAGGACCTTGGCGTGGGCGTCGATATGATCGAGTGTTTCGTTCTCGCCGCTGACACCGACGTCGTTTCGTTCGAGCCCGCGCTGGAATCGGGAGCGTTTCTGGGTGCGTCGATCGCCAACACCCTTGCCATCGATCGCGATCCGGTTCGGCTGGGCGACACCTACGCAAAATTCAGCGAGCTCGCTGCTGAATTTGATTTGAAGATCACCACCGAGGTTCACCGCCTCACCGCCCACGATAGCATTACGTCCGCCGTCAAGTTTTTCGAGCCGCTCGGGCTCGATGTGACCATTGAACTCGATGCGCTGCACTTCTTTCGTTATGGCGGCAAAATCGACGAGATACTTCGTTATCGCGATCGCATTGGACGAGCGCAGATTTGCGATGGCGCCCTCCAGGCAACCGACGCCGAATATCGGCTGGAAGCGCTATTCTGTCGGCAAATTCCGGGTGAGGGTGAATTCCCGCTTGTCGATTTCCTGGCGGCATTACCGGACGATATTGTCGTCGGCGTAGAAGTGCCGCAGACCGGATATCGGACCGCGGAGCGAATAAGCCGCAGCAGTAGAT
>CAXTOI010000001.1:5902-37987 GCA_964245645.1 uncultured Novosphingobium sp.
CGTCACGGTATCTCGTTATGCAAGCCGCAGCCGCGATAACCCCCTGATATGAGCCAATTGGCCGGTTTTTACCAAAACTATTTGCCAGCTTTTGCCGATCAATCGTCAATAAAAACAATGCGATTGATGAACTCGATGGATTGTTTTACTTCTTCTTCGTTGAACGGGTTGTTGAACGTCAGATATTGATATTCCGCAGCGACGGCAAACGGGGTCGCCGCCAGAGTGATAATCGCAAATCTGAGACGCGCAGGCTCTACCTTTCGGACTTTGCCGTCTTGCTGTCCGGCAATGATCAATGCGCACAGATCCTTATAACGCTTGTTCAGATAGGTTTCGCATAGCCAGATGAGCCGCGTGGTCAGTTGTTGGCCTTCGAGCATCACTAATCGCTGCAAGGCGGGGGTTTCGGCAAAGCGCCCGACGAGAGCGGCGATGGTCATCCGCAGTTGGTCGGATGCCGTGGCCGCAGGTGCAGTAGCGCGAATGGTAGCCGTGACCGAATCAGGACCGAAAAGTTTGTGAATGACTTCCTTCCAGAGATTATCCTTGGATTCGAAATGATAGAGGAGCAGCGGCAAGGAGACGTGCGCCGCAGCGGCGATCTCGCCCGCCGATACCCCATCGAAGCCGCGTGTCGAAAACTCGGCGATCGCAGCCGCCAGAACGCGCGCCCTGATCTCGGCCGGCTGGCGCCGCCGCTTTTTGGCTGGAGTCGCGGCGCCCGTCGCATTGTCTGTGCTTGCGGTTGCGTGGACCCTGTCTGAATCACGCATGGTCAAGACTTCTCCAGGAGCGATCAACGCGTTGATTGCCGCTACTGCTCCTTGCCAGTCTGTTCGAATCCCGCAAGCGGCAATCCGATCATCCATTTCGTTCAGAGCATAGTGGTCGGGCGTCGATTCGCACCGATCGCGCGCTATTTTCCATTTGATAAGTTATTTACCGTAAGTCACAGCGGTCCATCGGCCGATCAGCATCAGTTGCGCGAATGAGCCGAAGCTGTCGATTTATCAATCACATCGAAGGGCGAGTCTCATGAGTCAGGATCTGCTTGGGCATAGCGCTTTGGTTACCGGCGGCACTGCCGGCGTGGGGCACGGTATCGCCACCGTGCTGATCCGGTCGGGCGCCAAAGTCGCAATTGTCGCCCGGCGCCAGGAACTGCTGGATGCAGTCGTGGCTGAACTATGCCGCGAGTTTGGAGCAGACTGCGCGATTGGCATCGCCGCCGACGTCAGCAAAGCGGAAGATCTCAACCATGCGGTGGCGACAACCGTCAGTCGGTTCGGCAACATAGACATCCTCGTCAACAATGCAGGACGCCCCGCCCATCGTCCCTTCGCGGAAAATGACGATCAGGAGTGGCAGGAAGACTTCGATCTCAAGGTCATGGCGGCCGTGCGATTGGCGCGTCTCGTTCATCCCATCATGAAAAAAGCGGGACGTGGCCGCATCATCAACATACTCAGCCTCGGCGCGAAGTTCTTTCCGGAAAACTCCACGCCAACGTCAGTGACCCGCGCCGGCGGGCTCGCGCTGGTAAAAGTGCTGTCCAAGGAATTTGCCAAGGACAATGTGCTCGTCAACGCGGTGCTGCTCGGCTTCGTGAAATCCGATCAATGGGAGCGACGGTGGAAGGAGCAAGGGGAAGTTGGCACGGTGGACGACCTCTATGCGAAACTGGCGGAAAGAATTCCGTTGGGACGGGTTGCCGACCCGCTGGAAGTGGGCGAACTCGTCGCCTTCCTGGCGTCCGACCGCGCAAGCTACATCAACGGTGCCGCCATAGCCTGCGATGGTGGGTTATCCCCGGGCGCTTGACCCCGGCCACCTGGCCACCTGGGTAAAATCGGGCTGGCATGGTCGACGCGCGATTGGTCACAGCTGCCAACCAGTCGGGCAGGATCAGACCGCAAGGCCGGCGATATGGCGAGCGGCGATATAGCCGAATGTCATCGCTGGGCCGATGCTCGATCCGCCCGTAGGATAGGCGCCACGAAAAACGGAGTTCGAATTTATGCCGGCGGCGTATAGTCCGGGAATGACTTTATCGTCGCTGTCGAGCACTTGCGCATTTTCGTTGGTTTCGAGCCCGCACATCGAACCGAGGTCGCCCGTGCGAATCCGGATCGCATAGTAAGGCCCATCGCCGATCGGGGCCAAAGCGGGATTGGGAAACTTGGTGCCGCCACCGAGGCGCGCAGAATAGATGTCGTCTCCGCGTTTGAATTCGGGATCGCGTCCTTCCCGGGCAAAGCCGTCGAATGCCTTCACCGTCGCGACAAGATTATCAGCATCGATGCCCAGCCTGTCAGCGAGATCCGCAATGCTACTTCCGCGGACCAGGTAGCCGGATCGCAGATGCGACCCAAGCGGCATCGGCGCCGGGCGCACAAGCCCCAAGCCGGTACTGCGCACAAAGCTATGGCCGGCAATGATATAGGCTTCCTTGATCCCCTGCACGTGCATCGTATTGCAGAACAGCTGATAATTCGATCCTTCGTTGACGAACCGGCGCCCCGTTTCATCGACCGTCAAGGTCCCGGGGCTATGCCTGTCGAGCGCCAGATGCGGGAAGTGCGTTTCTGTTCCGTCCTTGGCCGTGGCCGTCGACATCGGCACCCAGCAGCCGTTATGAACGTTCTGCGTCACGAACACCGCGCCAACATCGACGCCCAGCTTGATGCCGTCGCCTTCGTTGCCGGCCGGCACCAGTGTCGGGCCGAGATGGTTTTTGGGGAAATATTGCGCGCGCATGCTGGCGTTGACGCCGAATCCACCACTGGCGAGTATGACTGCTTTCCTGGCAGTAATGGTTTCCCGCTTGCCCTGCCGGTCAATGACAACGCCTGTAACCCGGTCGTTTTCAACGTTCAGCGAGACAACGGGCGCATTGTTGAAAAGCTCGATATTACGGTCGATCGCCGATTTTAGCAGGCTCCCGGCCAGGGCGTTGCCCATGCAAAGGCGCGTGCCGCGGCCATAGCGAATGGTCTGCGCGAGATGCCGGGCAAACAGGCCGGTTGCAACTTTGAACGACGCAAAGGATCGGAACATCGAAAGTAGCACTCCGATTTCCTGGGTCCGGATCTGCATGCCACCGAACAGCCCGAGCTGGGGCAAGGAACGCCTGAGCAGCTTCAGATTCTTGCCCAATTTCGTGCCGTCATAGGCGGCTGCGAAAACCTGCCTGCCGATGACCGTTCCATCCCGCCAGGGCTCATAGTCAGGCGTGGTCAAACCAGTGAATTTTACGTCGGTATGTTCTTCCATGTAGGTCAGCATTTTTGGCGCGTTATCGATGTAAGTGTCGGTTTTACGAGCGTTATACATGTTGCCCATGATGTCGCGATAATAAGTCCGGGCCTGTTCGGGGCTGTCCGTGAGCCCCATGGCCTTCATGAGATGATTGCCCGGAATATTTGCCCCACCCCCGGAATAGGCAGTCGTGCCTCCAAAAACCTCGGTCTTCTCGACGACACACACCGATAATCCTGCGTCGGCGGCAACGATGGCCGACGTCATTCCGGCGGCGCCAGAACCCACTACCACAACGTCGAATTCCATTGTCAGCCTCTCCGTTCCTGCAGCACCTGCACCGCGCTGGATGATCAATCAACTAGCTCGTCATCGAATACGAGGTCACTCGCTCGAATGTCCGCTTCAGTGCCGATCGACAGGGGTATGTTCCGATTTCCTCGGTCTTCAAGTGCGCGCGACCTCCAGCAGGTCTCGATACGCTCGTGTACTGTCGTCGGCGCCTGTGAAACTTTCACCGCCAACGACAGATATCGAACCCCCCCCGCATTGACCTTTGCAAATGCTTGTTTAAAAGATGCACATCATTGACGCAACAAGTTTAAACGGTGGCTTGCAGGATAGTCGGAGACAACGCCGCGGCGGTGCAATCAGGACCGACGGCGATTTCCTGAGGGACGCCGTGACGTAGCGGTTTGGAAAATCATACGGGATGGGACGGCGTGGCGGGTAAACAGATAACGGCTTTGCTTATGGCTTGCAGTGTATTTCTGGGCGGCGTCATGCTGCTCGGAAATCATCCCGCAAGTACTGCAAGCGCGACCGACCCTGCCGATCACCGCCCCGATTTCTGGGTGGAGCAAGTGGCGGCCAGCCTGAAGCATCCCTGGTCGATGCTATGGCTTCCCGCCGGCGACATGCTCATCACCGAGCGAAATGGAGGACTTCGGCTGTTGCATCACGGCAAGCTCGACCCTGCGCCTGTCGTGGGGGTGCCGGCCAGCTTCCAGAATGTGTTCAACGGGCTCCACGATGTCCAGCTCGACCCGGACTACGCGACCAACCACCTGATTTATTTATCCTATGCCGAAGGCACCTTTGACGAGCATTGCGCCATTGTCTGGAAAGCCCGATTTGACGGCAAATCGCTTGTCGATGGCAAAGTCATCTTCAAATCAAATTTTCCGATTGGCGGGATTGCCGGCGTTGTCACCCGCATGCTCTTTCTCCCTGACAAAACATTGCTCATCGGTGTTCCGGACGACCATTTCCACCGCCATATGGTGCAGCGACTGGATGTGGATCTTGGCAAAATCGTCCGCATCAATCGGGATGGGTCGATCCCGGCGGATAATCCTTTCATCGGCCAAAAGGGGGCACGGCCCGAGATATTCTCGCTGGGCCATCGCACGACCCTGGGTCTTTACCAAGATCCGGCGGATGGTCGAATCTGGGAGGTGGAAGCCGGACCGATGGGCGGCGACGAGCTTAACGTCATCAAACGCGGGGCCAATTATGGATGGCCGCTCGCGACCTGGGGTTTCGATTACAGCGGCACCCAGATGTCCGACAAGCGTGACCTTCCCGGCATGGAATCTCCACTCGCAATCTGGTCGCCGTCGGTCACACCTTCCGGCATCACGCGTTATCGAGGTTCGGCTTATCCTCAATGGCAGGGCGATTTTTTCGTCGGCAATCTTACCGCCAAACTGCTGCGCCGCCTGAGAATTAAAAATGACAAGATCGTTCTGCAGGAGTCGCTGCTGACCGAATTGAACGAAAGGATCAGGGACGTCAAAGTCGGCCCGGACGGGCTGCTGTATGTTCTGACCGACAATGATGATGGCCGGCTGCTGCGGCTTCGTCCCGGCCAGCCCGTCGGGGCGCAAGCGGCGCTCGAAGCGCGAGCGTTCAAGGTAAGCGGCGTGCTTCCCTCCGCAGTTGGCCCCGAAGGACCAATCGTCGCCGAGTTTATTCCTGGCGACCCGGTAAAGGGAAGGCAGATTTTCATGGATCGTTGCGCTGGCTGCCACAGCGTCAGCAAGGACGTCGAAGGTGGGGCTATTGGTCCCGATCTGCGTGGCGTCATCGGCCGCGTGTCGGGCTCGGTGCCCAATTTCAACTACTCTGCGGCGATGGGCAATCACCAGACCCGTTGGGATCACATCACCTTGAATCTGTTCATAGCCAATCCCCAAGGCTACTTCCCCGGGACGGCCATGGGCGCAGAGCCGGTAACTGACGCCCAGCAGCGACGCGATATTGTCGGTTATCTTCGTAGCCAGCGTGCCCCTTGAGACACTTTGTCAAAATTAATTAATCATTGACTTAATTGCGGTTGAGCGGCAACAATTTGGCCCAGCAAGTCGGATTGGTTCGGGGTATGGCTCACACCACACGCCTCGCGCGCCGGTCGTCGCGGCTAACTGGCGGAAAGATGTTGCGACCCCAATCACGATCCAGGCGGCCCTGGCCGGACTTGATCGACTGGATCGCAAGGGCGAAGATGGACTGAGAAACACTTATGAACAGATATGAAGGTCGGGTCGCCATCGTCACTGGCGCGGGAAGCGGCATTGGCGCAGCAACAGCGCAGCGGCTCGCCAGCGAAGGTGCGAAGGTCTTTTTTGCCGACCTGGACGGCCAGGCCGCCACGGCGAAGGCGGCAGAGGCGGGTTCGGATTGCGTCGGGGTCCAGGTGGATATCGGCGATCCTGATTCCGTGCTGGCGCTGCATCGGGTGGTGCTTGAGCGGGCGGGAAAGCTCGACATCCTGATCAACGCTGCCGGAACAATCTCGGTCAAGCCGTGGGACGAACTGACGATCGAGGATTGGCGCCGCACGATGCGCGTCAACCTCGACGGTACTTTCCTGATGTGCAAGGCTTCCACCGATCTGATGCGCGAAGGGGGCTACGGGCGCGTCGTCAACATTGCGTCCGATACGCTGTACATGGGGCCACCGCGAATGGCCGCCTACGTTGCATCGAAGGGCGGTGTCCTGGCGTTTACGAGTGCGCTGGCGACCGAAATGGGCGCCTATGGGATCACGGCCAATTGCGTTTGTCCGGGGCTGACCGACACCGCCGGCATCCAGAGCGGTCCGCTTAAAGAGGCTTTCGACGTAGTAAGCGGCCGCCAGGCGATCAAAGGCCGGGCTGGCCCGGACGATATCGTGCCGTCCATCGTGTTCCTGGCTTCAGAGGAAGCGCATTGGGTGACCGGCCAATCGTTGCTGGCCAACGCAGGTCTGGTGCGGAATTAAACCGGCGAGGTGCTGGACGGGCGTATTTCACAAACGCGAGCCGCTTTGACTGCGCGGCATAACCAGAATTTGGTGCCCATTTTTAGCTTGTCGAGGTAACGCATGGTCGAGAGTCAACGCTTCAGACTGCTGATAAACGGCGAGATGGTCGACGGCGGCCAGGAGATGGATGTCATTAATCCAGCCACGGGCGCGGTGTGTGCCCGTGCGCCCCGGGCGTCGCTTGCGCAGATGAACCAAGCGGTGGTTGCGGCCAAAGCCGCTCAACGCCTGTGGGGCGCCACGCCGCTGGATGAGCGTAAGCAGGCCATGCGCAATGTGGCGCAGATCATCGCCGCCAATATCCCCGAGCTGGCGAATTTGCTGACGCGCGAACAGGGCGGACCGCTTGCCGATGCGACCGGTCAAATCTTCCGCACGGCCAAATTATTCGAATTTTTCACGACCATGGAGCTTCCGGTCAAGGTGCTGGAAGACAGCGCTGCGCGGCACGTCGAGTCGCACCGTCGCCCACTGGGCGTCGTCGTGGCGATCGTTCCCTGGAATGTGCCGATCGGGTTGCTGGTGACGAAGCTGGCGCCGGCTTTGCTGACCGGCAACAGCGTGGTCGTGAAGACCGCTCCATCGACCCCGCTGACGGCGCTGCGAATAGGCGAACTGATCAAGGATGCACTGCCCGCCGGCGTCCTCAACATCATAGCCGACGCCAATGATCTCGGCGATGCCCTGTGTCGGCATCCGGATGTCGCCAAGATCGCCTTTACGGGTTCGACGGCCACCGGACGGCGCGTGATGGCCAGTGCGGCGGAGACGATCAAGCGCGTCACGCTGGAGTTGGGCGGTAATGACGCGGCGATCGTGCTCGAAGACGCCGATGTCGCTGCGATCGCGCCGAAGATCTTCAACGTGGCGTTCCACAACGCCGGCCAGGTATGCATGGCGATTAAGCGGCTTTATGTGCATGAAAGCCTCTATGAGGATATGTGCGCCACGCTCACCCGCATGGCCGATGCGACGATCGTCGGCGATGGCATGGAGGAGAGTACGCAGATCGGGCCATTGCAGAACAATGCGCAGTTCGAGCGGGTCAAGGCGTTGATCGAAGAAGCCCGGACCGAGGGAAAGATTACCACTGTCGACCCATATACCACATCGGGCGGTTATTTCATCCGCCCGACCATAATCCGCGACATTGCGGAGGGGACTCGCCTGGTCGATGAGGAACAGTTCGGCCCGGTTCTTCCGATTATCCGCTATACCGATATCGAGGATGTGCTGGAACTTGCCAACGCAACCAGCTTCGGCCTCGGCGCATCGATCTGGTCTTCTGACCTGAACCGGGCACGCGAACTCGCCCTGCGTCTTGAAGCCGGGACGGTCTGGGTGAACACCCATTTCGATATGGGGCCGCACATTCCCTATGGCGGGGCGAAGCAATCCGGTCTGGGAATAGAGCTCAGCAGCGACTGCCTGCATGAGTATACGCAGTTAACCGTCGTTACCGCGTCGCTCGCTGCGCCGACAACACACTGATAAATCGACAAATTATTTGAAATAATGGGGAGCGGCCGATGCCGTCAATTTGGGATCCGATCCAGATCGGCGCAGCGACGTCGCGTAATCGACTATATCTGCCGGCCCACACGCCAACCCTGGCCCCCGAGGTCTATGGCCAGTACATCGGCGAACGAGCCCTGGGGGGTGTTGGCCTCATCGTCAGTACCACGCTGATGACTCATCCCTCTGCGGCGGGGCGGGCCAGTTCTCCATGGTCGCGCGATGCCATTCCCCGGCTGGAGCTGATGGTCGGTCCGGCGCTGTCGCATGGCGCGCTGGTGCTGATGCAGATCGGGCATACCGGCCCCAGCTGGCCGCCCTCGATCGAAGGCATGCCCGACTGGAGCCCGACATGGGCGGCCTCGGCGATACAGTCCCCCAAGCATCACCAAATTCCCAAGGCCATGGAAATCTCGGATATCGAGGAATTGATCGAGGGGTTCTGCAACGTCGCGGCCAACGCCCAGGAGGCTGGCGCGACGGGTGTCGAGATCCATGCCGCGCATGGGTATCTGTTGAGCGGTTTCATCTCACCCTACTGGAATCGCCGGAGCGACAGATATGGCGGGAGCACCGAGAACCGATCGCGCATCGTCCGGGAGATCGTGACGGCCGTTCGCAAGCGAGTCGGCTCGTCCTTCGTGGTCGGCCTGCGCATGAATGTGGAGGAATATCTGGGTGATCGCGGGCTGCAGCCAGCCGAGGCGATGACGATTCTTAGCGGCGTGCACGCATTGGGGCAGATCGATTATTTCTGCGTTTCGCACAGCGATTATCATACCAACCAATATCTTCTGCCGCCGGACTCGAGCGGAATCGTCGCGCCGCTCGCACCGATCGGCAAGCTGGCCAAGACGGCCGTTGCCGATGAAATTCCCGTTTTGGTCCACGGGTCGATCCGGAATCTTGCCAAGGCGCAGGACATCATGGACTCAGGCTGTGCGGATATGGTTGGTCTGGTTCGGGCGCAGATTGCGGATGCCCATCTGGTCAACAAGACCCGCTCGGGCCGGGTTGCCGAGGTCCAGCGCTGCGTGGGGGCCAATCAGGGATGCTGGCGCAGAATTGGCCGGGCGATCGCGTGTACGGTCAATCCGGTGACCGGCAACGAAGGGCGTTACGGCCTGGGGAAAATTCTGCCAGCCGCCGAAAAGCACAACATTCTCGTTATCGGCGGCGGGCCGGGTGGCATGAAATATGCTTCGACCGCAGCCGAGCGCGGCCATGATGTGACCTTGTGGGAACGCAGCGATCGACTGGGTGGCAATGTCCGCCATGCAGCGTTGCTGCCGGACTATGATATGTGGAATCGACTGATCGAAGACCTGTCGGCAGCCATGCAACGAAACGGCGTGAAGGTCGAACGCCAGCGCGAAGCGACTGAAGCATCGGTTGTCGCATTCGGTGCCGATCTTACGGTGGTGGCAACCGGCGCGACGTGGGACATGCGCGGCTTCTCCACTTACCGCCCGGAAATCGATTTCATCGCGGGCATCGATGCGGCGGGAGATCGCGTTCTGGATCCGGTCACTGCGCTGACGCATAGCGAGCGCTGCGGCGAGCATGTGGTCATCATCGACGATAATGGCGACTATCTTCCGCTCGGCCTGGCGCGCCATCTCCGGGCGCTTGGCAAGAGGGTGACGGTGGTGACCTGGGACGATGGCGTCGGCCGCAAAATGCATGCGACGAACGAATTGCCGTTCATGCTGCCCAACGTTTTCGGCGCTGGGGTCCGGATTGTCACCGGCGCCTATGTCGACCGCATCAATGACACCACAGTGGATCTTGTCGGGCGATGGACCGGTGTATCGACCAGCATCAAGGCCGATACCGTGGTTCTGTCGATGTTGAGAGCGGCGAATGAAACGCTCTATCTGGACTTGAAGGCAGCCGGCCTGAACCTTGCCAGGGTGGGAGATTGTGTTGCACCGCGCGAAGTGGACGACGCCATCGTCGAGGCGTTTCGCCTGGGAGCCAGTTGACCGGGCTTTAGCGCAATTGATCGACAAACCTGTCGGTCCCCATCACGCTGGGGATGAAGGGCGCCAGCAGCTGAAGCTGGCCTTTCGCGCTGCGGTTGATCCTGTCTTCCTCGGCGAGGAAAGTCCGGTCCCAGCAAGCGCGCGGATCTTCATCGAGGAACCACAGCAGCGTGATGCGACGATCGTCGGCAGCAGCAGCCGCGAACACGGGGGCTGCGCTCGCGCCGACGTGGCTGGACTGGGCGCGGTCGCCCAGTTTCACCGGGTAGAACATACCGCACATCGCCGCCGCGCTGTGCCGTAACACGCCGGGAATGTGCTCTTGTGTCAGCCAGTGAGCGAGATCGCCCCGCCGCGCCGCGTCGTCAACCGCGATCACTTCCACAACGATGCCGGGATAATCATAGCTCAGCGCATGTTGTCCCCGCACAACGCCATCATCGCGATAGAGCAGCGCGGCGGTGTCCTGAAGCGAGGTGAAGACATGCGACTTTTCCGGGAAGTTGCGACCGGATTCGACCAGCCTGTCGTTCGCGGCAAACATCCATGCGGTCGCGTCATCAGCTCGTTCCGGTATCATCCAATAGGTCGCCAGATAGCATCCTGCAGTGACTGGATCGGCGATCGGTGACCTCGCGGGCTGCCGCATGAGTTGCAGATCGCGAGTCGCGACCCATCGCTTGCCCGCATAGACCCAGGGACAAACCATTCCGCCGCCCAGGAAATGATCATCCTCATACCAGCGGTTATAAGCACGCTCGAAGCCAGGATGTGGCTCGGCGATGGTGATTAATGCGTGCCCCAGGCCAACCGCATCGGGGCCGCTGCGGGGGGCCGTAAGATAGGCATCTTCGCGCGCTTGTGGCGCTTGGGTTGCTGTCGAAGATCCCTGCATGCCATTTCCTGGTGGTTCGAGTTTCTACGTTTAAATAACCGGTCCAATTGCGCTGTGAAGATGATCTTCGGAAATGGCAAACGCCTCTGTTGCGGGCGTCGCTATGGCCAAATAATGAGTTAATGAAAAACTTATTTAAAAAATGCGATATCGGCCCGAATCCGCCGCCGAGAACCTTGCAATATGCGCGTCCCTCTATTAGCGCCGCAATTGGCCACGCGTTGCATCGTCCGCAGGTGTGGCGCTGATGCGCTTTTCTGGAACGTAAATCAGCAGTTGATAAATATATCATGGAGACGGGTATGGGCCTACTAGATGGCAAGACGGCAGTTGTAACGGGTGCCGCCAGGGGAATGGGTCGCGAAATCGCGACCGAGATGGATGCGCAAGGCGCCAACCTGATCCTGTTCGATCGCAACGCTGAAGGGGTTGCCGCGGCTGCCGCCAGCTTTCGCAGCGCGCGGGGTATTGCGGTCGACGTATCGGACTATGCCGCCGTTGCCGCTGCCTTGAGCGATGTGGCGGTCATCGACATACTCGTGAACAACGTCGGCGGCCCGATCAATGCGGACGGCAATCCGATCCACGGCCAGTTTGTCGACAGCGATCCCGCCGTCTGGGAGTTCATGTACAAGTTCAATCTTCGCGCCCCGGCCAACCTCATCCATATCAGCGTCCCCAAGATGCCACGCGGCGCACGGATCATCAACATCGGCTCGGACGCCGGCCGTTTGGGTTCGCCGGGCGAGGCCTTCTACTCGGCCACTAAGGGCGGCGTGATCGCGCTGACCAAGAGCTTGTGCAGGGAGTTGGGCACCAGTCACGAAATCAGCGTGAATTGCGTCTGCCCCGGGTGGACGAACACCCCGATGACGCAAAAATATGTCGAGCAGAAGAGTGCTGACGATTCGCTCAAAGGCGCGATATTGCGCACGCCGCTTAACCGCTATGGCACGGTGCAGGATATCGCCAGCGCGGTGATGTTCTTCGCCACGGGCACTTCTTTCGTATCCGGCCAGATCCTGAGTGTATCGGGTGGACTGCTGACTGCGGGCTGATAGCGCGGCGATGCTGCTCGATTTTTCTGGAAAGACCATATTGGTCGTCGGAGGATCGAGCGGGATCGGTAACGGCATAGCGCAGGCGTTTCGGGCATGTGGCGGGACTGTCCATGTGACCGGTACCCGGCCCGGCGCGGCCGCTTATGCAGGGGAACGCGGCTCGGACCTGGCGGGGCTGTCCTACCTCTCGCTCGATGTCTCCCAGGTGGGCGCGATCGAGCGGCAGGTCGGACAGTTCGACAAGCTGGACGTACTGGTGCTCAGCCAGGGTCACGTCGAGTACGACAACGCCGAGTTCGAGCGGCCGGGGTGGGATCGGGTCATGTCGGTCAATCTCGACAGCCTGATGCACTGCGCGCATAACTTCCATAGCCTGTTGCAAGCCTCGCGCGGGGTATTGCTAATCGTAAGTTCGATTGCCGCTACCAAGGTTACTCCGGGAAATCCTGCCTATGCAGCGTCCAAGGCCGGGGCCGTCGGCTTGACCAGGACATTGGGGCTGGCCTGGGCGGGCGAGGGCATTCGCGTCAACGGCATTGCGCCGGGGTTCGTCGAAACCAAGCTGACTGCGGGGCCCTTGAGCGATCCGGCGCACCGCAACGCCGTGCTCGGCGCAATACCGTGCAACCGCCTGGGGCAACCCGCCGATGTAGGGTACGCAGCCTTGTTCCTGGCGTCACCGCTGGCGTCGTATATTGTCGGCCACACGCTTGCTGTCGATGGCGGGATGAGCCTCAACTGACGTAGGCAATAGGCAAGCGATCCACTTGGCCGGATGCAAGCGCCACAGCCGACCAGATACGAGATGGCAGCGCGCCCCCGCGACACGCTATTGACTAAACACTAAGTATGGATCAGATGGATCAACCGGATATCCATCACATCGCGCAATCGGCCGAGGCACAGTTGCCGGAGCCTGGGCCTGAATATCGACAAAAAATTGACTGGAGGATTGAGATGAACACCTCTTCTGTGACTGCCAAGCCGGAAGCCAAGCTCGCTACCGACAAGGTTGTGCCATCCTACATGGCCCATATCGTCCTCAAGACGGAAAAATACCGGGAGATGGTCGCCTGGTACCAGACGGTGTTTCACGCCACAGCGACTTACAACACCGATATCATTACATTTCTGACGTTCGATGGCGAACACCATCGCTTTGCATTCATCGATATCTCGAAAAAGGGCGTCAAGCCGATGCCGAATACAATCGGTGTCGCCCACTTTGCCTATACCTACCATTCGGTCGAGGATCTCATGCATACCTATGAGCGATTGAAGGCGATCGATATCGTACCATCGCGATCCACCAATCATGACCTGACGGCGTCGCTGTATTATCGTGATCCGGACGGGAACGAAATGGAGCTGCAGGCGGACATCTTTGCCACGGAAGAGGCTGGCAAAGCGGTATTCACTTCCGAAAAGTTTCTCCAGACTCCTTTTGGACGGCCATACGATCCCGAGACCTTCAGCCAGCGCTTCCACGAGGGTGTACCCTTCGAAAACGCCATGGCCGAGGCCGAAGCGGCAATCGCATAGGCCAGTCGATGACGATGCAGTGCGCAGGGCGTTCGATCACCCTGAAATGAATGCTGATCAGCAGCGTACCCGTGAAAGCTTACGTCTGGATTTTGAGCTTGAGATCCGCTGTACCGTGTGAGGAAAGTAAGAATGGCGATCGCTCAGGCTGAGACTTCTTCAGAGGCAGAAATCTTCACGCCTGAAAGCGTTGCGGAAGTTTTCCTGCACGTTCTTCGCCAGCGCGGCGTGGGCAATTTCTTCGTCAACGCGGGCACCGATTTCGCGCCGATCGTGGAAGGCTATGCCCGTCTCGCGGATGACGTCGATAGTTTTCCGCGCATCGTGATCGCGGGGCACGAGAACGTCTCGATGGGCATGGCTCACGGGGCGTATCTGATGTCCGGCAAACCGCAGGCGGTGATGTTCCATGTGAATGTCGGCACCGCCAATGCGGTCTGCGGCGCCATGAACGCGGCTACCGAGCAGGTGCCGCTGTTGATCTGTGCCGGACGCAGCCCGATCTATGAAGGCGGGACGCTGGGCGCGCGCAGCACGCGCGTCGCCTGGGCGCAGGAGATGTTCGATCAGGCGTCGATCATGCGCGAATCGGTCAAGTGGGAATATGAACTGCGTGGCCCACTCCATGCGCAGGACGTGGTCGATCGGGCATTGACGATCGCGATGACCGCGCCGCGCGGTCCGGTATATCTCACGCTCCCGCGCGAAGTGCTTGCCGAGGCGCCGGTCGCCGCCAAAGCGGAACGGCCACGGCTTTCGATACCGACCCGATCGCGCCCCGATCCCGAAGCGGTTGGACGCGTCGCCGATCAGCTGGTGGCAGCAGAACTGCCGGTGCTTTCATCATTGGCCAGCGGCGCCGACTCGGCTTCGGTCGATCTGCTGGCAACGCTCTGCGATCGTTACGCGATCGGCTATGTCGAGGAGCAGGCCCGCTATCTGAATTGTCCCTCCGATCATCCGCTGCATTTCGGTTATGCGGTGGCGCCGGTTCTGCGCGATGCCGATGCCTTGCTGTTTATCGAAAGCGACGTGCCGTGGATGTCTGAAAAGGGTGAGCCGCGGTCCGATGCCTTTGTGGCCCAGGCTGGTATCGATCCCAATTTCTCCCGCTACCCGATGCGCACGCATCGCAGCGATGAGATCATCACGTCGGGCGCAACGGAGTTGCTGGAGGCGCTTGGCGACGCGCTTGAGAACCGGAAAGGCCTTATCCCTGCGGATCGTCACGAACGCTTGCGAACGCGTTCTGCGGCGGCGCGCACCCAGGCGGCACTTGCGCGCGATGCCGAGCTTGCCAGGGCCGGCACGATCACCCCGCTGTTCCTCAGTGCCACGCTGGCTCCGTTATTGGATGACGGATGTGTGCTGTTCAATGAATATTGGGGAGCACGCAATGTGTTCGACATCAACCGCGCCGGATCATATTTCTACCTCCCGGCGACCGGCGGGCTGGGTTGGGCGATCCCGTCGGCGCTTGGCGCGCGCGTAGAAGCCCCGGAACGGACCATGATCGCCCTCGTGGGTGATGGCACCTACATGTTCTCCAATCCCACGGCTTGCCATCATGCCGGCGAAAAGCACGGTCTGCCGATGCTGACCATCATCGCGAACAACGCGCGCTGGGATGCCGTCGATGCAACCGCGCGCCTGGTCTATCCCACGGGACATATGGCTAAACAGCAGTGGATGGCGACGTCCGATCTGCGACCGGCGCCTGCTTACGAGCGCCTCGTCGAAGCATCGGGCGGCTATGGTGTTACCGTAAGCGAAAGGGGTGAGCTGGCCGCCGTGCTCCGCCGTGCGCTCGATGTCGTGCAAAAAGAACGGCGGCAGGCGGTTGTCAACGTCATATCCCAGTGATCGGGCGTTGATCGATCCGGCCGGCTTGATAATCCAGGAGAGTTCCTTGACCCAATTCAGGATGCTTATCGACGGCGAGCTCGTCGACGGCGCTCGCGTTTCCGAAGTCATCAACCCTGCTACCGAGGGTGCCGTGGCTCTTGCCCCGCGCGCTTCCCGCGCGCAGCTCGACGCCGCCGTTGCGGCGGCGCGTCGCGCTTCGGCAGGCTGGGCCGCGCGCACCATCGAGGAACGCCAGGCAGCGCTGCGTGCTACGGCCGACCTACTCGTGGAGCGATCCGAGGAACTGGCCCGGCTGCTGACTTTGGAGCAGGGCAAGCCGCTTCCCGGCGCGCTGCGCGAGGTGCTCGGTACCGCTGCATATTTCCGACATTACTCCACCATCACACCCAAGGTGGAAATACTCGAGGATAGCGCAGTGCGGCGGGTGGAACTGCAGCATCGCCCGCTGGGTGTGGTGGGTGCAATAGTACCCTGGAACTTCCCGTTGCTGCTCATGGCGTTCAAGCTGCCTCCGGCCTTGCTGGTGGGCAATACAGTGGTCCTCAAGCCGGCGGCCACGACGCCGCTGGCGACGCTCCTGTTCGGCGAGATCGTCCGGCCCATTTTCCCTGCCGGCGTCATCAATGTCATTGCCGATGAAAATGATCTGGGTTCCGCAATGTCCGCGCATCCGGGCATCGACAAGATCTCCTTCACGGGGTCGACCGGTACCGGCCGGCGCGTCATGGAGAATGCTGCGCCGACGCTGAAGCGGCTGACCCTGGAACTGGGTGGCAATGATGCGGCCATCGTGCTGGACGATGTCGATCCCAAGGAAGTGGCGCCCAGACTGTTCGAGGCGGCTTTTGCCAACAGCGGGCAGGTCTGCGTTGCGATCA
Organism: uncultured Novosphingobium sp.; assembly: GCA_964245645.1. Lineage (GTDB taxonomy): Bacteria > Pseudomonadota > Alphaproteobacteria > Sphingomonadales > Sphingomonadaceae > Novosphingobium. Next base: position 22,213 of record CAXTOI010000001.1, read on the forward strand.
AGCGGCTGTATGTTCACGACTCGATCTACGACGAGATCTGTGCCGAACTGGCTGTTCTGGCCAACGCGGCGGTCGTCGGCGATGGACTGGAGCAGGGAACGCAGTTCGGACCGCTGCAGAACAAGGCCCAATTCGATCTCGTGCGCGAATTGATCGAGGATGCACGGTCGCACGGAACGATCATCGCGGGCGGCAATGTCGTGGACCGTCCGGGCTACTTCATCCAGCCGACCGTCGTCCGCGACATCGTGGATGGCACGCGTCTCGTCGATGAGGAGCAGTTTGGGCCGGTTCTGCCCGTCATCCGCTATTCCGATACGCTGGCGGCGGTCGCCCAGGCGAATAATTCTTCCTTTGGCCTCGGCGCCTCGATCTGGTCGAGCAACCCGGATCGAGCCTATGCGATCGCCAATGAAGTCGATGCGGGGACGGTCTGGGTCAACAAGCATATGGACCTGGCTCCCTCTATCCCGTTTGGCGGGGTCAAGCAGTCCGGCATGGGCGTGGAGCTGGGCGACGATGGGCTCAAGGAATTTACCCAGGTACGGGTGATCAATCTCGCGGCAAGCGCAGTCTGATCCCGCCGCAAAGAGGCGGTGGGCAACAGCCTGAGCCTCGTTCACCCGATCGGAGAGGAAACGCCGGTGCTCGATTCACCCATGGATATCGTCCAGATGGCCTGGATCGTAACCGATCTTGATGAAGCCATGGCCAGATGGATGAAAACCGGACGGGTCGGGCCATTTTTCGTGATGCGTAATGTCGCGAGGAATGCCCCGGTCGAGGTCAAGATGAACGGACAAATAGTCGAAGCCGATGCCAGCTTCGCCCTAGCCCAGGCCGGCTCCATTCAGATCGAACTTATCCAGCGGCTGGGCAAGCCCATCGAGGCGCCCGATGCCACAGCGGTGCTGCCGATGGACCATGTCGCTGTCTGGACCAACGATTTTCAGGCGACGCTGGACGATTATGCGTCGCGGGGTTTCGGAATGCAGATCGAAGGTACCTTTGGCCCGGCGCGCACCCGGTTCGCTTATGTGGATGCCCGGCACACCATCGGCTGTCAGATAGAGGTACTGCAGCGTACCCAGCCACACCTTGCTTTGTTTGAGCGGGTAGCCGAAGCCGCACGCGGTTGGGACGGCCAAGACCCCATCCGGCAGATTTGACTGGACGCTTAGCCGCCGAGGCCGGCCAACGAGATCTGGTATGGGGCTGATTTGCTCATTTTGGCCATGGCGTCGATTGCCAGGAAATCAGCTTCCATTCGCCGTCGAAACACCAGACCGCTGAAAATACCAGGTCGAGATCGACATTGTTTCCGCCGAACTGGACGACAAGTTTGGCGCGCCCATTCTTCAGCCATCCATTCGGCCCGAGCGGGGTGCTGCGGATATCGGTCTGGTCCCACGCGAGATATTTTACCCGGCCACTGCCGACAGCATCGACGTGCCTGGCTTTTTCTTCCCATTGTCCAGCAGCGTGCACGAAAATAAGATTGTCGTGCAAGAGCGTCGACAGCGTTTCGCCGTCGGCGTTCAACATCGCCGTTTTTCGCAAATCATCGCGCCGATCGACCTCGGTTCGGTTGGTTGTGAAGTCGTTCATGGAAAAATCCCACTCTTCAAGATATTGTCAGAGACGTGGCGCGCGCAAGAAGCCGGTCACGGACCCAAGCCGAATGACGGCGCTTATCGTTCCAGGGCGGCGGCGGCAGAGATCTCTTCGGCGTAACCCTTGAAGCCCGCTTCGTGAACCGCCATCCCCAGATCGGGATCGTGCCCCGCACCCATGCGCTGGAGCTGAATCCCGAACCAGTCGGCGTAGCCGCCCTGGGCCTGCCTGAGCCTTTCCGGGCTGGTCTCCGGGCCGAGCGCGGCGGGATCGATTTGCAAGGTACGCTCCGCGACAGGCAAGCTGTCGGCCCCGCCCGACAATAGCTTGCCCGGACTTGCCGGATCGACGCACATCGGCCGGCCAAGACCGATAACATCGACCACGCCGGTGGCCAAGGCGGCCTCCATTGCTGCGACACTTCTGAATCCGCCGGTGACCATCAGTGGTAGCGTGGTTTTTTGGCGAATAATATCCGCATATTCGATGAAATAGGCCTCACGCGCGACCGTGGTCGCTTTCGTGGCGTCGGCATGGGCGGAGTCGCTGCCGCCCATTTCCTGCCGCTCGTAAGTACCGCCGGATATTTCGAGCAGATCGATCCCGGCCTGCTCCAGCGCCTGCGCTACCCAGGCTGCATCATCGGGTTCATAACCACCCTTTTCGAAATCGGTTGAATTGAGTTTGACCGAAATGGGAAACTCCGGGCCGACTTGCTTTCTGACTGCGGCGACGATTTCCAGAAGGAAACGGGTCCGCGATTCCAGCGATCCGCCCCATTCGTCCGTCCGCAGATTTGTACGGTTGCTCAGAAACTGCGAGATCAAATAGCCGTGCGCACCATGGAGTTGCAGACCGGTGAAGCCCACGTCACGCGCTACGCCGGCAACCTTGGCAAAGCGGTCGATAATGTCGAGGATCTCCTCGTGGGCAAGCTCGCGGGGAGGATTGAAGCCGGGTACGGTGACCGGCACGGCGGAAGGCGCTACGGGAAGGGCGTTGACGATCTCCCCGGACTGCCGCCCAGGATGGTTGATCTGCATCCAGATATGATTACCGCCGCTTTTGCCGGCAGCGGCCATCGCCCGCAGCGTGTCGAGGCCGTCGTTGCCATCGACCGCGATATTCCTGGCCCGTTCGAGATGGCGCCGATCGACCACGACATTTCCGGTGATCAGCAGGCCTGCGCCGCCCTGTGAGAAGCGCTCGTAAAGCTTGGCGTGTTCCGGCGTCGCGCGGCTGAGCGAATCTGCCAGCCGTTCGGTCATGGCCGCTTTCGCCAGGCGGTTGGGCAACGTCGCGCCACAAGGCAAGCGCAGCGGATCACGCAGTTTCATCGGCATTCATCTCCAGCGGAATTAGGTATTCAAGTGCTTATTTAGAAAAAGTGACGGGATGTGTCAATTGGATGGCCTTGGCCATGGATTTCAACCGGGCATCGTGAGCCGAGCCAACCGCTCTTCTCGCAACTTCTGCCGCCGCACTTTGCCTGCGTCGTCGCGGATCTGCTCGGATGTAAACTCGATCGATCGCGGGATTTTGTATCGCACCAGCCGCTTGGCCAGGAATTCGAGCAATTCGGATTGATCGATAAGACCCATTTGCTGCGCCACCGGCTTGACGATGGCATGCGCAATCGCGCCCAGATCATCGTCGGGCAGCCCGATGACCACCGCACCTTCCACCCCTGGATGTTCGAGCAGAACGGCTTCGATTTCCGCCGGAAAAATATTGGCACCGCCGGATAAGATCAGATCGGTAAGTCGGTCGGCAATATAAATGAAGCCATCATCATCGACCCAGCCGTAGTCGCCCAGTGTCTCATAGCCGCCCGCAGAGCTACGCGGTTCGGCGCCGACATAGCGATAGGTCGAGCCCTGGCCGTTGGCGGGGAGCGCGAAGATTTCTCCGACCGTGCCCGTTGGAACTTCTTTCCCATCGTCATCAAGAACTTTGATCTTGTCGGACAGCGGCCGCCCAACCGATCCGGGATGGGTCAGCCAGTCGACGCCGTTGATGATCGTGGTGCCGATGCCCTCGGTCCCACCATAGAGTTCCCAGATCCTGGCAGCGCCGAACCAATCGATCCATTCGCGTTTAAGCGCGGGGGCCATTGGCGCGGCCCAGTGCCAGATCGCCTCAATGGACGACACATCATAGCGATCCCGGGTTTCGCGCGGCAGGCTCGATATCCGGCTCATCATGGTCGGTACGAAGCTCGTCCAGGTCACGCGGTGTTCCTGGATCAGCCGGAGCGTCTGTTCCGGATCGAAGCGCACCATCCCGACAACCCGGACGCCCTGGAGAAGCGCGCGCAGGTTCGTCGTCACCGGCATGTTGTGGTAGACCGGCCCGGTGGAGAGGATCGTGCCGCTGGTGGGAATATTCAGCCATGGCGGGCCATCGGGGTCGTAATGGCCGGGTGCAACGGCCGCGATAATCTTCGGCCGCCCGGTAGACCCGCCCGACGACATGGCTTTCCATGGATTGGACAGTACCGATGGCAAGGGGTCCAGCCGATCGAAATCCCTGCCGAAGGCGACCGGCCTGGCGCCAAGCTGCGCGGCAGCATCGGCATCATCGCTGAGGATCAGCTTCGATTGCGCCAACTCAACGATGCCCTGCAGCTCGGCGATAGGCAGTCGGTTGGAAACGACGTGGGGCGTCGCGCCGATCTTCCACAGCGCAAACATGATCTCATAAAAGGCTACGCCATTTGCCGCGCCCAGCGTTACCCAGTCGCCCGGCGCTATACCCGCGTCCTTGAACGCCCATGCGCGGCGCGTGGAAAATTCGTCGAGTTCTCCCCAGGTAAGGACTTGATCGTCATAGCGAATGGCCCATTCATCTGCGCTGCGGCGCGCGGCATTGAATGCGGGTATTTCGCCCAGGGGAGTCAGCGCCATCTCGTTTGAGCCTTAATCGAATGAAGATGTTTCAGGAGGTCGTTGTAGCGCCGGCGTTCGTGATTTGGCGGGATCTGCCGACATGCCCCCGCCGCTGGCCGCTCAGACCGTGATTACCAACTTGCCGACATGCTCGCCGTTCTGGATCGCACGATAAGCATCGACCGCCTGATCGAAGGCGAATGTCGCATGGATGACCGGCTTGATCTCATGCATTTCAAGCGCGCGGTTCATCTGTTCGAAAAGGTCGCGTGGTCCGGTCATAAGACCGCGCAAAGTGCCATTTGAACCGATCAACCCAAGCGGGTTCATCTGGCCCTGGCTCAGTGCGCCGATGAGATTTACCTGGCCATGCAGCGCCAGCGCGGCGAGCGAGCGGTCGAGCGTGCCGGGGCCACCGATTTCCAACAGCTGATCCACGCCCTTGCCGTCCGTCAGCAGGCGCACCTCATCCTGCCACTCCGGCGTGCGTCGATAATTGACGAGACCGCTCGCGCCAAGCTGGCGATGCTGCTCTAGCTTTTCATCGCTGGAGGAGATCGTAATGACCCTGGCGCCGGCCATCGTGGCAAACTGCAGCGCAAAGGTCGACACGCCGCCCGTGCCCATGACGAGCAACGTCTCGCCCGCCTGGATAGGGCGCGCGCCGAACAGAGCATTCCAGGCAGTGACGCCCGCACAGGGCAAGGTAGCGGCTTCCGGATACGACAAATGCGCAGGTATATGGACCAGTCCGTGTGCTTCGAAGCAGCGAAATTCGGTCAAGACCCCATCGATAGGTCCGCCCAGATCATGCTGGCCATCATCGGCTGTCCGCTTTCCCGCGAGCCAGCTTTGGGTGAAGATGCCGCAGACCCGGTCGCCGATCCGCCAGTGGTCCACGTCATCGCCTAACGCGACGATCTCACCAGCACCGTCGGACAGCGGAACGACATTGGGCAGTATCGAACCAGGATAGCGGCCGTCGGCGATCGCCAGATCGCGATAATTGATCGCCATTGCGTGCAGCTTGACGAGGACCTGACCACGCAGCGGTTTCGGCACGTCGGCGTCGACGCGGCGAAGATGATCGAGGCTGCCCGGTTGGGACAGGGTATAGCAGAACATTTCTCTCTCCTGGCCAGGCCTGGGCCTTCGCTCCGCGAGCCATGATCCTGCTTAGGTCACTCAACCCGATGGGGGCACCGCCGAAAGGCTGCCACAACTCGATTGACAAAGCCAGACGCGATATAAATAAGCGCATAATAAGATCAAGCAATTTTGGCGGTGGTCGAAACTCTCCGGGCAAGGATCAGCGATGCTTCGCCGCTACTTTATCCTGAAATTCCGTGGCGAGATGGGCATGATTACATGAGTCTGAGTTCATTGTTTGAGCCATTCTGCCTCAAATCGCTGGAGCTAAAGAACCGCATCGTCATGGCGCCGATGACGCGCGGGCGCTGTCCCGGCGGAGTGCCGGATGACCAGGTGGCTGCCTATTATCGGCGACGCGCCGAGAAGGAGGTCGGCCTAATCCTTTCCGAATCCGTGGCCATCGATCGGCCTGCGGCCAGGCAGGGGCCCAATATTCCCTGCTTCCATGGCGAAGCGGCTTTGGCGGGGTGGCAGAAGGTCATAGACGAAGTTCACCAGGCCGGCGGCAAGATGGGGCCGCAGCTGTGGCATGTCGGCGCGTTGCCGAGCCCCCATATCGAATGGGCGATGCCGGGTCTGCCGGAAAACCCATCGGGGATTTTCGCGCTCGAACAGCCCGGCGGCCGGGCAATGACCGACGAAGACCTTGCCGACACGATCGCCGGCTTTGCGCGAGCAGCCGCCGATGCGGCGCGGCTGGGCTTCGATGTCATCGAACTCCACGGCGCGCACGGCTATCTCATCGATCAGTTCTTCTGGGCCGAAACGAATATCCGGAACGATATCTACGGGGGTGCAACACTCGCAAATCGATCATTTTTCGGTCTCGAGGTCGTCAAGGCCGTGCGCGCCGCTGTCGGCATCGACATGCCGATCATCCTGCGGCTCAGTCAGTGGAAACAGCAGGATTATTCGGTACGCCTGGTCGATAACGTCGATGCTCTGGCCGGCTGGCTCAACCCCCTTGTCGCGGCCGGGGTCGATATTCTGCATTGTTCGCAGCGCCGGTTCTGGGAGCCCGAATTTCCCGAAATCGATGGCCCGGACGGGCTGAATTTTGCGGGATGGGCAAAGAAATTGACGGGGGCCGCAACGATCAGCGTTGGCTCCGTGGGTCTTTCCGGCGATCCGGTAGCGTCCTTCTCGGGAGAAAGTTCGCATCCAACCAGCCTCCAGAATCTGGTCGATCGCATGGAGCGCGGCGAATTCGACCTGATCGCCGTAGGTCGCGCGCTGCTCGCCGATCCGCACTGGGCAGCGAAGGTGCGGAACGGCGACTTTGCGGGACTGAAGGGCTTCAACCCGGTGGCGTTCGACGAACTGATCTGAACAGCGTCGGTGCCCTGTTCCAGGCACGGGGATGCTCACTGCCAAATGCGATCTACAGCGAAATCTGTAGTGAGGAGAGAATGACATGGAAATCGATGCCGCCAGACAAGCGAATATTCTGCAATCTCTCGCTGACCGCGCCGAAATAACCGAGCTGTTCGCGGCCTACGCCATTTGCGTCGATGACAAGGATTTCAAGGCCTGGCAGGCGCTGTTCACGGATGACGGTACCTATGGAAACCGCCCGGTACCCAAGCGGCTGCTGAACGAGGCCGGCCAGCGGCTGCTCGAACCCTTCGTGGTAACGCACCATATGCTGGGCCAGCATGCCATAACGCTGAACGGCGACGAAGCCCATGGCCGTTGCTACTTCATGGCCCGGCATATCAGAGCTGCCGATCCTGGCGGTCCGTCAGACGACATCGCTGGCTGGTACCTCGTCGATTATCGACGGACATCTGCAGGATGGCGGATCGTTGCCGTGCGAGGAAAGATGCCGTGGGTCCGCGGCAACTTTGGCAACCATCACGCCACGGTGCTCGATGATATCCTGGGTGAAGCGTAAGTTCCCCCGATAGACTTCTCAAGGAGCCATGAATGATCAAGGTACTGAGCTTTTACAAGCGCAAGCCGGGATTGTCCTTCGAAGATTATTCGGATTACTGGCGTAACGTTCACGGCCCACTGGTCGTCAATACACCGGCGATCTCGCAATATATGCGCCGCTATGTCCAGCATCATTTGCGTCCCCGACCGGGAGTTGCGGGTGCGGCGGCGCTGGACTTCGACGGTATGTCCGAGAACTGGATCGTCAGTTCCGAGGCCGGGATCGAAATGCGCAAGCTCCCGGAATGGCAGATGATCGTCGCCGACGAGGCTCACTTCCTCGATATGGATGCGCAACGCGTGCTCATGCTTGACAATCAGGTTGTGCAAATCGGCAATGAGATCGACCTTGGCGACGATACGGTGCGGTTCTTCTGATTGACCTCGTCAAGCTGACGAAGCTCTGTGGGGTGCCGCTTTGCCAGCTTGGCGATCCTTACATCCTGATTAATGAATCGGATTAATTACGCCAATTAATAAATAACGTCCTGCTGTAATTTCCCGTCCCCTATACGCGGTGGTAGCGCTTCGAACAGATATTGGACGCCGGACGTCGCGCGATCGACGCTGCATCGATCCGGCACCAGGTAAGGGAAGCGAGGAGAGACCGCCGTGGCGTATAATTCCGTGTTCAGGCCCGGGCTCTTTGCGGGGCAAACCGTGATGATCACCGGCGGCGGGTCCGGGATCGGCCGCACTACGGCGCATGAACTCAGCGCGCTGGGTGCTTCGGTCGCTTTGGTCGGCCGTCGCGGAGACGTTCTGGCGGCCACCGCTGCGGAGATTAGCGCGCAGGGCGGGCGAGTCACAACGCATGTCTGCGACATTCGCGACGAGATCAGCGTGAAAGCGGTCGTTCAATCCGCGCTTGAACAGCACGGCCGGATCGACGGCTTGGTGAACAACGCTGGGGGGCAATATATGGCCAAGATCCGCGACATGACAACGAAAGGCTGGGAAGCGGTCGTGCGCAACAATCTGACCGGTGGGTTCATCGTTTCGCGAGAGGTCTATCTGCAATGGATGGAAGCGAACGGCGGCAATATCGTCAATATGGCAGCGGATGTGGAGGGCGGCTGGCCGAATGTGGCCCATTCGGGTGCAGCGCGTGCCGGAATGATCAATTTTACGCAGTCGGCCGCAGCGGAGTGGGCCCATTCCGGGGTGCGGGTCAACGCCGTCGCGCCGGGCGCAATCATTTCATCCGGAGACCATACGTATACGGAGGAGGAAAAGAAGCCTTTCCTCAATTACGTGCGCCGTATCCCGTTGCAGCGCCGGGGCACCGAATCCGAGGCTGCAGCCGTGATCGTGTTCCTCCTTTCGCCGGCGGCATCCTATGTCACCGGCTCGGTGGTCCGGATCGATGGCGGGACTCAGAACGCCAGGCAGATCGAAACCCTCGAGCCACACGAAAAATCGATTCCTTTCGAGGGCTTTGAAACGCAGCCGTCCATGCCCGCCGTCTGACGGACGACGGCCCCGCGTCTGACAGTGCGTCAGGAACATCCGGTCGGCCCCATCGCAGAGGAAACAAGATGTACCAATATATCTCGGTGGAGCGTGAGGGGCATCTCACGATCATTACCATCCGGCGTCCGGAAGTGCTCAATGCATTGCATCCGCCCGCAAATCACGAAGGCCATGACGCAGTAAATGCGTTCGCCGCTGACCCGGATCAGTGGGTGGCGATCGTGACAGCCGCAGGCGATCGTGCTTTCAGTGCCGGAAACGACCTCAAATATCAGGCTGATGGTGGTGATGTCTTCGCGGCGCAGCCACCGACCGGACTACTGGGTTTGAGTTCGCGGTATGATCTGAACAAGCCGGTGATCGCGGCGGTCAACGGTCTCGCCATGGGCGGCGGGTTCGAACTTGCCTTGGCCTGCGATCTCATCATCGCCGCCGACACGGCGGTGTTCGCGCTGCCGGAGGCAAAGGTGGGATTGGCGGCGGTGGGCAGCGGTCTCCACCGTCTGCCGCGCACGATCGGGGTGAAGCGCGCGATGAGCATGATCCTCACCGGGCGCAACGTGTCAGCGCGCGAAGGTCTGGAGCTTGGCTTCGTCAACGAAGTCGTGCCGCCCGCCGAATTGATGGCTGCGGCCCGCCGTTGGGCCGACTTGATACAGGCCTGCAGCCCCATGGCGATCCAGGCGTCCAAAGCCACCGTTCATGCCGGTCTCGACGAGCCGACCTTCAAAAGCGCGCTCACAGGCCAGTTCGAATACCCGGCCATGAAAGCGTTGATGGCATCGGCTGACTGGATCGAAGGGCCAAAAGCTTTTTCAGAAAAGCGGCCGCCATTGTGGACCAGCACATGATCGGACGCCTGCGTCCCAAAGGAGGATGAGATGACTGAAGCCATCACGAGCAGCGGGCCCTGCGCCGGAATCAAGGTGATCGATTGCGCCACGATGGTGGCCGGCGCGTTGGCGGGCCAGATGCTGGGCGATCAGGGCGCCGAGGTGATCAAGATCGAGCCGCTGGGCGGCGAGATGATGCGCCACATCCATCCCCAGCATCTCGGTATGTCGGCAACATTCCTGCAGATGAACCGCAGCAAACGCAGCCTCCAGGTCGATCTGAAGTCGCCGAAAGGTGTTCGCATCGTTCGCGACCTCATCGCCGAAGCGGATGTATTCCTCGAAAACGCCAGGCCGGGCGTGTTCGATCGGCTGGGCCTGGGATACGATACGCTCCGCGACATCAATCCGCGGCTGGTCTATGCCTCGGTTACCGGTTTCGGGCCGACCGGTCCGTATGCCGCCCAACCGGCTTATGACAATCTGCTTCAGGGCATCACCGGGGTCATGTCGCTCCAGAACTACGGCGCCGATCCGCAACCGATCTACAATGCGATTGCCGACAAGATCACTGCGATCTCGGCGGCCAGCGCGATCGTTTCAGCGCTGCTGTTCAGGGAAAGAAATGGTCAGCAGGGCCAGCGCGTGTCGGTGTCCATGCTCGACGCATTTGGATCGTTCATCCTGGCCGATCAATTGACCAATCACACCTTCCTTGCCCCCGGGGCCGAGACGATACCCCATCTTGTCCTGTATCGGCCTGTTGCGACGCTGGACGGGTTCGTGATCGGACATATCGGTCCCGACCATCATTTCGCCGCCGCCTGCAAGATTTTCAATCGTACCGATCTGCTGACCGACCCGCGCTTCGCGGGGCCCTGGCTGCGGGCATCCAATTATCGGTTGATGTGGCAGGAGTTCGAGGTTTCCACAAAGTCCATCCGAACAGCGGAGCTGCTCGACGCCGCCCAGGCTCACGGGGTGCCTCTCGCAAAAGTCAACTCGCTCGACGAATTCTTCGAAGATCCCCAGGTCCAGCACAATGGCACATGCTTCCAATATGACGACCCGGAATACGGCGCGATCCGCCAGCTCAAATATCCCGCGAATTTTGAGGTTTCACCCGTCGATGTGCAGTCGCGTGCACCCAAGCTTGGTGAACATACCGACGCCATCCTCGCCGGATTGAACTTCTCGCCGGAGGTCATCGCGGAATATCGCGCCGCCGGCGTCGTTGCGTGAGCAGTCTTCGCAACGACGTAAGAGCGTGGCATCAATCGGCAAGGTGATCGATGGTATTCCGGGCAATCGCCACGAACTGCCGGACGATCGGGTCCCTGATGGGCTCAAGCCAGGCCAGGACGATGCTGTGAAATTCGAGCGGAGGGCCAAGCGGTCGCAGGACGACACCCGCCGGGGCGACGCCTGCCATTGAGGCCGGTGTGAAGCCGATACCGACCCCGGCGGCGGCAAGTGCCATCACTTTGGGCATTTCGGCCGCCTCCTCGACAATGTTCGGCTGAAACCCCTGCGCTTCGCAGGCTTCGATAAAAGCCCGGTAGGTTCGCGGGGCGGAACTTTCCGGCGCCAGTATCAACGCTTCGCCGCGCAAATCCTGGAAAGTGACCAGATCGCGCTGCGTCAGCCCATGGCCTTTGGGAAGACAGGCGAGGACCTGGTCATTCCAGATCGTCAGCGTTCCACGCGGAAGATCGTCGGGACGCCGGATCATGAACGCGACATCGATATTACCGCGCGAGAGCTGGTGTTCGAGTTCGTCGCTCCAATGCTCGTGGAGCACCACGTCCACGTCGTCGAAGCGCTTTCTGAAAACCTGGAGCATCTGGCTCATCGGCGTTTGCAGAGCGCGCGGCGAATAGCCGATCGAGAATACGGTCCTGCTTCTGGCACTCATTTTCTGCGCGCTGCGGGTCGCGGCTTCGATATGATCGAGGATCGCCCGCGCTTCCACCAGGAAGTTCTCGCCGACGGGAGTGAGTTCGACATGCCGAGTGCTTCTCTCGAACAGGCGCGCCCCCAGGACGTCTTCCAGCCGATGGAGTTGGTGCGTCAGTCCCGATTGCGTCAGATGCGCACGCTGTGCCGCGCGGCCGAAGTGCAACTCCTCCGCGAGAATGCTGAACGAGCGAAGATGGCGAAGTTCGGGAAGGAGCAAAGGTGGCTGCATTACAGTCCAATAAGCTGGGTGGTGTAACTTAGGTCTTGGCAAAATCCGGGGTAAGGCGTTCAATGGGAATGTTCAGGCACGACTGTGGTTGATTAGATTGATTCATCAATCGGCACCAGCAGCTCATTTAACGCGCGGCCATCCCGATGGTAGACCTACCTAATAATGGGCCCGCCAATCGTTGTTGGGTAGAAAATGGAAGCCGGTGTAGCAAGGCTTCGATGTCGGGAGACGTATATGCCATCATCAGGATCATCCGTAAATCGCGGCAGCGTCCGCGATGCAATCCTCCAGTTACCGCTCGGCCGCCAGCAAATCATGGTCATCGCCATTTGCGGGGGCCTGTTGCTGATCGAAGGATTCGATGTCCTCGCGCTCTCCTTCTCCGCTTCGGCGATCACGCGGGAGTGGGGAATGCGGGCGCAAAGCCTTGGGCTGCTGTTTAGTGCCGGGCTTGTCGGGATCGGTATCGGAACCTTGACCTTGGGGCCGGTGGCCGACTTATACGGTCGCCGCCCTATCATCATTGTCAGCACGGCACTTGTCTCGGTCGGGATGCTGGGTTCGGCCATGGCGGATTCGCTGCCGGTATTTATCGTCGCAAGAATGGTGACCGGGCTTGGCGTCGGCGGGCTGGCCAGTTCGAGTGGTGCGCTCATCTTTGAATATGCGCCGCTGAAATATCGCGAGTTCGGCATTGGGGTGAACAGTATCGGCTTTCCGCTGGGCGCGATTGTCGGGGGCTCCGTCGCCTATGCGCTGATCGAGACATGGGGCTGGCGCGCGGTGTTCCTGTTCGGCGGCATCATATCGACTGCCTTTCTCCCGATCATCATCTGGAAGCTGCCGGAATCAGTAGATTACCTGATCGAGCGCCGTCCGCGCCGCGCGCTCGATCGATTGAACCAGATTCTGGCCTGGCTGAAGATTACGCCGATCGACGTTTTGCCGATGAAGGCAAATACACGACAAAACGAACCCGGCTCAGGCAAAATTGCGGCGCTGCAGCAGGGCTGGCCGGTTTATGCCGGCTATTTTCTGTTCATGTCACTGTTCTATTTTCTGTTGAGCTGGCTACCGAAGCTTCTTGTCGACGCCGGCCAAAGCGAACACCTCGGCAACATCGCGCTCACCGCTGTCAACGCCGGTGGCATCGTCGGGGTGCTGACGATCGGTGCGTTCACACCGTGGTTCGGGGTGAAACGGTTGACGGTTGCGCTGCTGGTCGTGACTGGGGCAGGGATGGTGCTGCTCGGCATGGCTGCATCGAACGCGACGGCCATCATCGTGCTGGCCGTTCCCTTGGGTATCGCTGCATATGCCAGCATTGTGGGCCTTTTTTCGATCGCCGCCGCCGCCTTTCCTGCCGCCGTTCGCGTTACCGGTATCAGCATTGCCCTGACATTCGGCAAGATTGGCTCGATATTGGCGCCCTACGTGGCCGGTCGCATGCTTGATGCCGGCTTGGCGACTAATTATATTTGCGGCGTTTTCGCCATACCGGTTTTGCTGGCTGCGTTGATCCTGGTCTCGACAAAGATCGGCGCCCAGCCGCCCGCGAAATCGGCTTTGCCGGCATGAATGTCATGGCATGATCGCGATGGCAGCGGGGTTCGATTTATGCGTTAAACCGCTGCTTCGAGGCCATAGATCCGGCTTGCCGTGCCGCTGAACAGCGCATCTTTTTCCGCGTCGGAATAGCCGGTAGCCAAAAGCTTGAAGGCGTTCCACAAAACCGCATAGCTGCAGGATAGCTGGTCCACCGGGAAGTTGCTCTCAAACATCGATCGATCTGGGCCGAAGGCTTCGATCACGGTCTCGACATAAGGCCGCCAGGCTTCGGCAAGGTCCACAGAGGATGGTGGAACCGGCAGTGTTTCGAATGCGAATCCCGACAAGCGCATGGCCAGGCCGCCGATCTTGACCGTGACATTGGGATTTCGGGCCACTTCGATCAATCCGGCTTTCCAGATCGCAAAGACTTCGTCTCGCTTGCCGGCATAGGGGCCGATGCCCAGTGGTCCCCCGACATGGTCAAGCACTATGCTGACATCGGGCAGGGCCGCGGCGAAATCGGCCACATCGCCGAGTTGATGATGATAGACCCACGAGTCCAGCACCAGGCCCAGCGAAGCCATATGTCGGGCACCCTCCCGCACGCTCGGCTCGTAAAGCAGCCGTGCCGGCGGGGTGCGCGCGGTGCTGCGGACATCGGGACTGGGATCCCAGGCGGAGGAAAAGCGTATGCCTTTGAAACGGCCCTCGCCGGCGGCAACGTGCGCTTCGAGTACGCCCCTGACGGCATCGCCTTCCGCCAGGTCGACCCGGCTGATGATCCCGGCGTTCACTCGGGTGGGGCCAAAGCTTCCGCCCTCGGCATCCCGCGCCACTTGCAAGCCAAACTCGGTTTCGCCGACCGATCGATAGGATTCGGGCCCGTGAGTGAAATACCCTTCGGAGCAATCCGCGAAGACCGTGGCGACGACCTTATGACCGGCATTATAATCGGCAGCGAACTCGTCGAGCAGATAACGCGTGCGCGGCGGGCCCCATAGGTGATGGTGGCAATCCACAATCGCCCGATCGGGCTCGATGATGGCTTCCTGCCGCTTGGCCAGCCATTCGCTGTCGCCCGCTGGCAGATGGGCTTTCTGGGTTTCACCGATATCGTTCGACACTTGGATTTTGCCTTTTTGATCGAGCCAGGGTTTGGAAATGCAGTACGGCGCTCAATGGCCCGATGTGGCGGCGGACTTGCCAGCCTGGCGCCCGAAGGCGGCGGAACTGGATAGCGATGTCGCGCTGTAATAGCCGGCGCCGTGAAAGCCGCCGACGACCTCGCCGGCAGCATAGAGACCGACGATGGGTTCTTCGAACCAGTCGAGCACTGCCATATTGGCGTCGGTCCTGATGCCGCCATAGGTCGAGGTGATCGCATTGGCTGATGCGGCGATGAAATAGGGCGGTTTGTCGATTACCATCAGCCCGACCTTGCGCCCGAACCGGGTATCGACGCCGGCCAATGCATCGCGGTTGTATTGCGCAACCGTGTCTTCGAGCGTTGCCGGATCAATGCCCATCTTGCCGGCGGCTTCTCCAATCGTGTCGGCCTGCTGGATATAACCGGCGATCAGGCCCTCCTTGTAATTGTTGACCGAGGTGTCGTAGGTCGAACTATCCATCAGCTGCTGGTCGAACAGCTGGAAGCCGATGCCTTCGGGCTGCTCCATGCCGATATTGCTGATTTTCTTGTAGCTCTGGCCCTCGTTGATGAAACGCACGCCATCCTTGTTGACCAGGATCCCACCGCGCAGGAAGGAAAAAAGCAGCGGCGGAATTTCGTCGGCGTCGTAGACTGCCTTGGGGTAATTGCGAATGCCGCCGCCGAACGACCCGGTCACATAACCCAGATCGGCATGACTGGCGCCCAGGTCCGTTGCCATCATCAATCCGTCGCCGGTATTTGCGATGCCGCCGTGCTTCACGGCATCGGCCAGTTCCGGCGCATATG
Source organism: uncultured Novosphingobium sp. (assembly GCA_964245645.1). GTDB lineage: Bacteria > Pseudomonadota > Alphaproteobacteria > Sphingomonadales > Sphingomonadaceae > Novosphingobium. The sequence continues at coordinate 37,807 of CAXTOI010000001.1, forward strand.
TCTGCAGCAATTCGCGACTACGCGAAAAGCCGCCGGTGGTGAGAACGACGCCGCCGGTCACATCGATTTCCGCCTCGCGACCCCCGAAAAACACCGTCGCGCCGTCCACCCGGCCGCTGTCCGGCGATCGCCGCAGACGCACCGCTGCCGATTTGGTGAAAAACTCGATCCTGCGATGGGC
>CAXTOI010000001.1:37997-49541 GCA_964245645.1 uncultured Novosphingobium sp.
CTCGCGCCGCCATGTGCAACGCCGTGATGGCTCGCCCGGTTCCGGTCATATGGGTCCGCGATACGGCTGGCGGAAGGCCTTCGTGGAAATGGAATTTGGTGCCGTAGCTGCGGAGGAATTCGTAGGTTTCAAGCTGCATGCTGACAAAGAGATCGACCAGCACGGGATTATTCTTGCCCTTGCCGCTCTCGAATATATCACGCCGTAACGCCTCCGGACTATCCTCGATGCCTGCCTCTTTTTGCAGATCGGTACCGCTGAACACAAAGGCGCCGCCGGCAATGGCGGAACTGCCCCCGGGCTGCGACGCTTTTTCGAGAAACAGCACATCCGCGCCCGCATCAGCCGCGGACAAGGCGGCGCAATGGCCCGCTATTCCGGCGCCGAGTACCAGCACCTGGGTGATCTCCGGCAGGTCCCCTGTTTCTCTCAGCAAAGTGTCTCTCCGAATACCGTGCGAGTTTTCTCTTCAATGTCCGAGACTCTCTGACTGAGTTAAATATCTATTTAATGATTGCGGATCAAGCCGGATTTCGATGACATGGCAGTAACGCTCGATCCCGCGACAACGTCAGCGATCCATGTCTGCGAGAGAAGCTCGGGCCACCTGCCGGTCGAGCAAAAACGATTCAACGACAGCTACCGTTGTGGCGACCTCGGCAAGCAGCCACGCACGGAACGCCGCTATTGCGGGCTCGCACAGGCGATCTGCGCGGCAGACCAGGTAATGTGGCAGATCGAAGCCCAGCGTGACATCAAACGGCGCGATCAAACGGCCGTGCAACAAATCATCAACAACGAAGAACAGGTTTCCCAGAGCCACCCCGCCGCCGCCGCGCGCCGCCTGCAGAGTCAGGCTGAGCATGTCGAATTGCAGGCGATGGTTCTCCTCCAGCCTTGCCGCCCCGAGCGATTGCAGAAGTGCGTTCCACAACAGCCTTTCGCGCGGCGCGAACAACATTGTGTGGCGATCGAGATCTGCCGGTGTTGCCCATCCCGTCTCAAGCAATCCCGGGGCGCAGACCAGGGTCGCTACCATTTCAAACATCCGGTCGGCATGGAGAGCAGGATCGTTCGGCAGTGCCGTAGTGATAAACAGATCGGCTTCGTCGGCATCGGCCTGCGCGTCGCGGGTGGACAGCGTAATGTCGAGTTCGATCGCCGGTTGTGCAGCGCGAAAAGCAGGCAATCTTGGCGCCAGCCATTCGGTCGTGAAACTCGTATAAAGCCGCAATTTGAGCGGGCGGGTTTTCGCATTCTGCGCCAATGTGCGGCTTGCCCGATCTATCAGATCGAAGGCGCGTTCGATCTCGCGCAGATAGGCCTGGCCCGTGGTGGTTGGCTCGACACCACTGCGGTGCCGCGTCAGCAGCGCACAGCCAAAATGGGCTTCAAGCAAAGCGACATGGCGGCTGATGGCACCGACCGATACGCCTAACTCCCGGCCCGCCGCGGTCAGGCTGCCGGATCGCCCAGCTGCCTCGAAGGCGCGCAGGGCATTGAGCGAAGGCAGGCGGTGGCGCATGGCGGCTTTCAGTTTTTATCAAGGCCGACATGCCGCAATTGTCACTGGCGGTCCAGTGGCCGCGGGCTAAACCGATTTAGGTGAGCCAGCCCACAGCGGCTGGCTGGAGGTCAAATGCCTGACGCTCATGATGTTATCGTCGTTGGTGGCGGTCCTGCCGGCCTGACGCTCGCCATCACGCTGGGTCAGCGCGGCATACGGACATTGCTCCTTGAAAAAAATACGGAGCCCGGTCCGTGGCCGAAGATGGAACGCTGCAACGCGCGATCGATGGAGATCTTCCGCCGGTTGGGCCTTGCCGAGCGCATCCGTGCTGTCGGGTTTCCCGCCGAAATCCCCATGGACGTGTTCATCGTCGCCGGCATGAAACAGGCGCCCATATTGCGCCTGCCGTTCGATTCGGTCGCGGAAGCACGCGCCAAAATCGCGGCTACGGACGATGGATCGATGCCGCTCGAACCCTATCAACTCGTATCGCAATACGAACTGGAGCCTGTTCTCAAGGCCGAAGCCGAGGCGATTCCGGCAATCGACGTAAAGTTCGGTCATGAGATGATCGGTTTCGATCAGGACGGGGATGGAGTCGCCGTCCGCGTCTGTGCGCCGGATGGAACGGAACAGGTCTTCACCGGTCGATATCTCGTCGGCTGCGACGGCGGATCAAGCCCGGTGCGCAAGGCGCTGGGCATAAAGCTCGAAGGGCAAGGCCGTCTCCAGAGATTGAGCCAGGTTCAGTTCCGCTCCGAAAACCTGTTCGATCGTATCCCGATGGGACAGGGGCGCCATTACTATCTGGCGGGCGGGTCGAGCATCATCGTTCAAGGCAATCGCCAGGATTTTACGCTGCAATCGTCATTGCCGGCCGACAGCGATTTCGTCGCCGAGATTCGCCGCATCATTCCCTTCGACTTCGATTTCGAGGTGCTGCGCGTCAACAGCTGGAACCTGAACCTGCTGGTTGCAGAGCGCTATCGCGATGGCCATGTGTTCCTGGTGGGCGACGCTGCGCATCTGGTTATCCCCAATGGCGGTCTTGGCATGAACACGGCGGTCGGCGACGCGTCCGATATTGCCTGGAAGCTTGCGGCCGTGGTCGCGGGATGGGGTGGATCAGGTTTGCTCGACGCCTATGAGGAGGAGCGACGCCCGGTCGCGCAGTTCAACATGGCAGCGTCTCGTTATGCGACGCAGGGATTGCGGATCTGGCGTGGCGCGGTGACGCCAGCGGTGTTTGCCGAAGGCGAAACCGGGATCGCTGCAAGGATCGAAATTGCGCGATTAGCCGCGTTTTACCAGAAGCGTGCGCATGAGATGAATGGGGCTGAGCTGGGCTATCATTATGGTGGATCGTCTATCGTCTCGCGCGCCGAAGATCCTGCGCCGCCTTGGGAGATCGGGGTTTATCTGCCGTCGACGCGCCCTGGCGCTCGCCTGCCGCATATGTGGACCCAGGACGGACGCGCTATTTTCGATCTGATTGGTCCCGTATTCACCCTGCTCAATCTTGGGGGCGGGGTCAATCTGGCGGCCGTCGAGCACAGCTTTGCAGCGCGCGGCATACCGCTTGCCGTTCTTCACCTCGACGAGCGGAAACTGCGGCATATTTACGGCAAAAACCTGATCCTTGTCCGACCCGATCTCCATGTCGCCTGGCGCGGTGACGATCTGCCTGCTGATCCCGATGGCTTGGTGGAGCTCGCAAGCGGGCAAGGAACGCTTCCACCGTCTCGCGTGTGAAAGGACCTGCAATATCTTAAGGCGGGGGTGCGTTGTGCCCCGGCCCTAATCCAATCGAGGACAGGGTCTCACGCATTCAACCCGAAACGCGTGGGTGCTCGCCGGCAGGCCAGGCAAGCACCCATTCAGCTTTGTTCAGGCGCCGTGGCCCCGGAAGGACAGCGTGATGCCGTAGGTTGCTGGCGAACCGGTAAAGCGGATGGCGGTATCCAGCACCCGGTTGGCGCTGGTCCAATAATAGGTGTTGGTGACGTTGCGCCCCCAGACCGACAATCTCCAGCTTTTATCAGGTGCTTCGATACCCGCGCGCAGGTCCAGCGTTGCCCAGGAATTGATATCGAACAGCGGGATCTCGCCAAACAGGCCGTTGCTCTTGGTCTGATAGTTGACCGAGCCGCCGGCGAATGCGTTTACCTTGTCGGAAACGTGCCAGTCATATTCCGCGTCGCTTACCGACTGAAATTTGGGCGAATTCGGGAATTGTTCGTCCGAGAAGTCCTGAATCACGCCAAACACATTATAGTTGGTATAGTTTATGACCTTCGTGCTCAGATAGGTTGCACCTTCGCTCAGTGTCAGGCCACGAAAGGGCACGACGTCGAGCTGAAGCTCGGCGCCATTAACGCGCGACTTGGGCACGTTGACCACGCTTTGGATGGCACCAAAGATATTCGGTGTGAGGATGATCCGGCCATCGAACTGCTTGTCAGAGTAATCGTAATGGAACACGGCGCCATTAAGCTGGACGTGCCGATCGAAAAGCGTCGCCTTGAACCCCGCTTCATAAGCGAGCACCGATTCCTGTTTGGCCGGCGCGGTCTCTGTATCGACGGAAGGACCGAAGAGCGGGAAGCTGCCACCCTTGTAGCCTTTGCTCACATTGGCATAGACCAGGAACTTGGATGACGGCTTATAGTCTAGACCGCCGCGCCAGGACACATTGTGCTCGCTTAACCGGTTGATAGCCACGCCCGGCTCAAGCGCTGTTCCATCCGCGAGCGATGCCGCCGATATGGCGTGGACCGTAACGCAACCACCTGGCGCAATTGTGACGGGCGACAGGCCATACCCCGAACGCAGCGAAGTATAGAGAATGCTGCCGAATGCGGCATAAACGCCATCGCCCTGATCGGTGGTGCAGCCTTCGGATTGACCGGTATCTTTCGTGTAACGGACGCCGCCATGTGCGGTAATTTCCGGCGTGATCTCGTAATCAAGATTGGCAAATGCCGCCTTGGTGGTATATTGCTGGTTTTGATAATCGCCTAGACCAGTGAATGGGCCAAGACCAAATCCAGTAAATGAACCAATGGCAGTAGACTGCGAGAAGTTCTGGTCATCGGTTTCTTTAATTTTGTCGTGTTGATAATTTCCGCCGATGATCCATTTTAGATGATCAATTGATCCTGATAGACGAAGTTCTTCAGTAACGGTCTTTATGTCTGACGAGATAGGATAAACATCATTATATATGGAGACGCCGTCTGGATCACTTATTTTATGATTTTTGTATCTATCGTACGCGGTGATCGAGGTAAGCCGAATATCGCCGGTCAAATCGTATTCAGTGCGCAGCGCGATCTGGTAAAATGTAGCGTTATTATGGAGCGGAATGCCCGGGACCCAGTCGGCCGCACGATTGTTCTGGGGTGAGGCCGGGTGATTTATGAGTTCCGGCGGGAGCACCCCACCTGGAACAAGCGGCACAGTTCCCAGGTATTGCGCTGCCTGCACGTCCGATTTGTCGCGGAACCCATTGACGTTGAGTTCAAAGCGCAGGCGGCTGGTCGGATGATAATCAACGATTACGCGACCCAGCGTCTTGTCGATCGAACCAAGCTTGTCCGTACGAGAGGTGCTGTACTGCCAACCATTGCCATACTCCTGCTCGGCTGCGACGCGCACCGCGAGAGTATCGCTGAGCGGGCCGCTGACGAACCCGCTGATGTTGCCCTCGCCGAATTTACCGATCGTGAAATCACCGCCATAACGGAAATCTTTCGTCGGCTTTGCCGCAATGAAGTTGATCGCGCCGCCGGTCGAGTTCGACCCGAACAACGTCCCCTGAGGCCCTTTGAGCACTTCAACGCGCTCAAGGTCGAGCGTCACGCCCTCGGTAAGCGCGCTGAACGGCAGTGGAATCTCATCGACGTAGACTGACACGGTCGGACGCGCCGCAGCACTGTTATCGCTGAAACCGACACCGCGAATCGTGAAGACGGGCGTGTTGTAAAAGCCCTCGCTATACTGAAAGCCCGGAACAACCTTGACCAGATCGGCCGGCGCCATGACGCCGCGCGCCTGGAGCAGCGCGCCCGTTGCCGCCGTGATCGACATCGGAACAGAGTTGATCCGTTCGCTCCGTTTCTGCGCCGTCACGACTATCTCTGTGACTCCGACATCGGCCGAAGGCACCGTGGCGGCTGCCACGGGCGCGTTGGGCGCCGCCGTCTGCGCAGACGCAGATCCGGCAAAACAAAACAGCACGGCCGGCATTGCCGCAGACAGGTTAAAGATAGTCGACCGCTTAATCATTGACACCTCCCCAAAAGCCCAGTCATTTATTGACGCGGGCACATCTTGTGACTTGCGCGGGTTACCTGCCCCACAACAGGCCGCTCACGCTATAATTAAATGCATACATAAAACGAAAGTGGCAATCAAGACCCAAACTGCTCGTCCAAAAATTTCTAGGACGCGATCAGGTCTACTTTCAAGCGCGCGGCGATGTTGCCGGGATATCGTTGTCGATCAACTGCCTGACCGATATGGGGCTCGGTGTGCCGGGCGCGCAGGCGCCTGACGCCCATATCCGTCAACCTTGGGCAGCGTTCGAAACATTCTCCCACGCTGCCCACTCGGCGAGGCGTGCTTCGTATCGTTCACGTACAATAGGAAGGGGCAAGGTTCCGAGGATCAATCGCAATGGCGGCTGCTCGCTGTCGACGATCTGCAAAATTGCATCACATGTTGCCGCAGTGGTGCCAATCGCCATCCCCGAAACCTGTCCCAAAAAGGCGTTGCGGACCGGTTCGTACTCCGGCATCTGCGGCGCGTGGTCGATCGAGCTTCCTCCCCAATCGGTAGCGTAAGCACCAGGCTCGATCAAAGTGACCTTGATCCCGAAATGGCTAACTTCCTGCGCCAAGGCATCAGTGAACCCTTCAACCGCCGATTTAGCAGCCTGGTACACACCGAGAGTGGGAAAACTGACGAGCCCGCTCATGCTCGACACGTTCAGAATGTGGCCGGCGCCTTGCTGGCGAAGGTAAGGCAAGGCAGCCTGCGTAACCCAGAGAGATCCGAAGAAATTGGTCTCAAGCTGGGCCCGGGCCTGTGCTTCGGTCGTTTCTTCTATAGAGCCAAACAGGCCAAATCCGGCATTGTTGAGGATCACGTCGAGCCGTCCGAAATGGGCGTGCGCTACCTTCATTGTTTCGAAAACTTCATTACGATCGGTAACATCGAGCCGCAATGGCAGCATGGTAGAGGGAAAACGTGCCTTGAGGTCGTTGATGCTATGGATATTTCGTGCTGTCGCGACGACGCTGTCGCCACGCTCCAGCGCGGCCAACGCCCATGTGCGGCCAAAACCGCGTGAGCTACCTGTGATGAACCAGACTTTGCTCATTACCGTGTCCTCAAAAGTTAGGGTGCGCGATCAGCGCGGTGGGGCGAAGGTGTAAAAATTTGTGGATGGTGCCCGCTCGAGTCGGTCAATCCGATGTGGGCACGGGTTTTTGCCAACGGGGGTCGCCTTTGACCTTGTCCGACATGATCCCGGTCGGATCGATCGCGGTGCCGTGCAGGTCCATGTTGTGCGCATGACTCAACTGATGAAGTGCAAAGCTGGTCTGCATGGCGATCACGCGGCCTTGCGCGTCCTGCGCCGTGTTCACCGCCTCCTTGACGAGTTTAAGCGTGAAGCCCGGCTTTTGCGCGATGCGCATGGCCATCTCGGTCGTGAAGCTTTCAAGCTCCGCCAGGGGCACGACGTGATTGACCATTCCGAGTCGATGCGCATCCTGCGCTGAGACGAAATCGGAAGTGAACAGCATTTCCTTGGCCTTGCGCACGCCAAGTTCCCACGGATGATTGAAGAACTCGGCGCCGCTGACCCCCATGGCAACGGTATTGTCGGCAAAGGACGCATTGTCCGCGGCAATGATCAGGTCGCATGGCCAGATCAACATCAGCCCGCCAGCGATGGACTTGCCCTGAACCTGGGCGATCGTCACCTTCGGAATATTGCGCCATCGTTCCGAAAAGCCGATGTAGATTTCCTTCTCACGCGCCATCCGACCCTCAGCGCCGGCGCAAGTGAAGCCGCACCACGTACCGACGGGATCGGCGATCTGGGTGTAGTCGCGCGTATCTAGGCCTGCGCGCAAATCATGTCCGGACGAGAAGTGCGGCCCGTTTGCGGCCAGGATGATCACCTTGAGCGCGGCATCGCGCGCGGCGAGGTTGAAAGCATCGTTCAACTCGTAAAGCATCTTCGGGCTTTGAGCATTCCTGCTGTCCGGCTGGTCCAGCGTAATGCGGCAGATCTCGGGGGTCAGCAGTTCGTACGAAATGGTTTCAAAAGCCTTGGCCACATGGTCTTCCGTTGGCATTTCATCTCTCCCCTGATCGAAAAATCAGCTGCGGCGTACCGGCCCAAACCGGGAATTTCGTGAATTTCAGAGCGGCGGTTGCTGACTGAACCCAAACCAGCCACAATCGTTCAGGACAGGCTTTCACCGAGAAACTCCTCGGCTGCGAGATAGCGAAGGGCGGCAGTGGCTTCGTTATCCAGACCCACATCATCCAGGAAAACGGCTGGTTTCGCCTGCATGATTCCGTAGGGATAATCCGTGCCCAGGAAAATCTTGCCGGGCGAAACGACCGTTGCGAGATAGCGCAGGTAGCCTGTGTCGTACACGTTGCTGTCGAAAAAGATGGATTTCGCCACATCGCTCGGCCTGCGGCTTCCGCTTGCGCCGTATTCGCCGGTCGATTCCCAACCGCGGTCCAGGCGACCCAGGATTGCACCCAGCGCACCGCCGCCATGGCTGAACCCGATTTTCAGACGCGGAAAGCGATCCAGGGTACCTTCGAGGATCAGCGACGATACCGCCATCGCCACGTCGATCGGAAAAAGCGCAAACGAGGTGTACGCGGGGCTGGCGGATATCGGCTTTGCCGCAATCGGGTGCAGGGCGTGGACGAAGATGCACATGCCTGCCTGCTCGGCTGCGGCGTAGAACGGATCGAACCGGCGATCGCCGATCATGACTCCGTTGATGTTGCTGCCGATCTCCACCCCGGATAGCCCGAATGTAGACCGCATTCCCATCAGCAGCGACGCGGCTTTCTCCGGGTCTTGCAAGGGCACAGCCCCCAGGCCACGAAATCGCGTCGGCGCGGCGCCGATCATATCGGCAATCTGGTGATTGCTATGCTCGCAGATCAGCGCGGCATCCCCGGTTTCCATCCAGTAGGACAACAGTTCGGGCATCGGCGAAAGCACCTGCAGTCCGACGCCGTCACGATCCATATCCTCGATCCGTCGCTGCACTGACCACGAGCGGTCGTCGAGCGCACGAAACGCCTTGTCGCCGACCATCAGCGTCGCCGTGGTCGCCGATCCGCATGCCATGCACGGCCACCGCGACTGTACGGATTCGCCGGGGCAAGGTGGAAAATAGGACGGCGTAACATGGCTATGCACGTCGATCAGCTGCGGCATCGTCTTCCTTCCCAGCATTTTGCCTGGCGCGGCTGTCACCTGATCCGCTGCAAATATCCTTCAGGCGTGATCTGCGGCTCGTGCCATATCGAGCGCGACATCCACGATCATGTCTTCCTGCCCGCCCACCATCTTGCGCCGACCAAGCTCGATGAGGATCGCCCTGGTGTCCAGGCCATGGTCCGCCGCCGCCTTTTCGGCGTGCCGCAGGAAACTGGAATATACCCCGGCATAGCCCAGGCTCAACGTTTCGCGGTCCACGCGTACCGGGCGGTCCTGCAAGGGCCGAACCAGATCTTCAGCCGCATCCATCAGCGCGAACAGATCGCAACCATGGCTCCAGCCATAGACATCGGCCGCGGCGATGAAGACTTCCAGCGGCGCATTGCCGGCGCCGGCGCCCATGCCCGCCAGGCTGGCATCGACGCGCACCGCACCGTTCTGAACGGCGACGATCGAGTTGGCCACGCCCAAGGATAAATTGTGGTGAGCGTGGACGCCGCGCTGCGTCTCGGGCTGCAACACGCGATCATAGGCCTGGAGCCGCGCGGCGTAAGCATCCATCGTCAGCGCGCCACCGCTATCGGTGACATAGACACAATGCGCGCCATAGCTTTCCATGAGCTTTGCCTGGTGGGCAAGCGGCTCGGGCTCGCTCATGTGGCTCATCATCAGGAAACCCGAGACATCCATGCCCAGGCCGCGCGCATATTCGATGTGCTGCCCGGCGACATCGGCCTCGGTACAATGGGTTGCCACGCGCACGGAGCGAACCCCCAGTTCATAAGCATGTTTGAGATCGTGGATCGTGCCGATGCCGGGCAGCAGCAGGGTGGTGAGCACGCTATGTTTCAAAACTTCGGCCACCGCGCCGATCCAGTCCCAATCGGTGTGGGCGCCAAAGCCATAGTTGAACGACGAGCCGGACAGACCATCGCCATGGGCGACCTCGATCGCATCGACTTTCGCCGCATCGAGCGCCTTGGCGATCGCCGTGACATGGTCGAGCCCATATTGGTGACGGATGGCGTGCATGCCGTCGCGCAGCGTCACGTCCTGGATATAAAGCTTGGTGGTGGTCGGGTCGAAAGTCATGCCGCGATCCTTTCGCGGCGCCGCACCGCGATCTTTTCAGCCGTTTTCAATGCCGCAGAGGTCATGATGTCGAGATTGCCGGAGTACGCCGGCAGATAATGCCCCGCGCCCTCGACTTCGAGGAAGACCGTGACTTTCAGGCCGGTGAATTCACCGTTCATCTCGGGGATACGCAGCCGGTGATTGTCGCCGATCCGTTCGAACTGCACCGCCTGCTTCATACGATAGCCCGGTACGTAGCGCTGCACCTCGGCCACCATCGCTTCGACCGAAGCGGTGATCTCTTTTGGGTCGGCGTCGTGGGTCAGGCAATAGACGGTGTCGCGCATGATCAACGGTGGTTCTGCGGGATTGAGCACGATAATCGCCTTGCCGCGATCGGCCCCGCCAACCTTCATGATCGCCTCGCTGGTGGTCTCGGTGAACTCGTCGATATTGGCGCGGGTACCCGGACCGGCCGATTTCGACGCGATCGAGGCGACGATCTCGCCGTAGCGGACATGGGCAACGCGGTTGATCGCGGCGACGATCGGGATCGTTGCCTGGCCGCCGCAGGTTACCATGTTAAGGTTGGGCAAATCCAGGTTCGCCTCGCCGTTTACCGCGGGGATCGTGTAGGGCCCGATCGCGGCCGGGGTAAGGTCGATGACGATCTTGCCATGTTGCTGCAGGATCTCGTTATGCTTCTTGTGAGCCCCTGCCGAGGTAGCGTCGAACACGATGTCGATTTCGTCGAAATCCGGCAGCGCCACCAGTCCCCCGATGCCGCCGGCAGTGATTTGCACACCCATCCGCGCGGCGCGTTTCAGCCCGTCGGACTCTGGGTCGATTCCGACGAAAGCGCCCATCTCGAGAACATCTGACAGCCGCATCACCTTGATCATCAGATCAGTGCCGATATTGCCCGACCCGATGATGGCAACCTTGGTCTTTTTCGCTGTCACGCGTTGCTCCCATAAGTAAATTCGCAGGTGCCGAGACCGCCGATCGTGGCGCGAACATGATCGCCAGGGCTGATAGCCACCATCGGTCCCAGCGCGCCGGTCAGAATGACATCGCCCGCGCGCAGCGGTTCGCCCTGCTCGGACATGACGCGTGCCAACCAGGCGGCTGCTTCCAGCGGGTGCCCCAGGCAAGCCGCGCCGGCCCCGAGCGAAGCCACCTTGCCATTGATTTCCAGCACCATGCCGCATGACCACAGGTCCAGGCCGGTGAGTGCGTGCCGTGCCTTGCCAAGGACATAAAACGCCGAAGATCCGTTATCGGCCACCGTGTCGGCAAAACTGATCTTCCAGTCAGCAATGCGGCTATCGACGATCTCGATGGCCGGGATCGCGACTTCGACCGCACCCGCTACAGTCTCGGCCGTGGCATGGACATCATCGATATCGGCTGAAAGGATCAGGGCGACTTCCGCCTCCGCTTTGGGTTGCAACACTTTCTGCGGCGACAAGAC
>CAXTOI010000002.1:0-5007 GCA_964245645.1 uncultured Novosphingobium sp.
ACCGGCCCAACACGTGCGGGCGAATGGCGTCCCGCTCGAAGGCGCCGACGAAGGCAACGGTCTGGGGATTGTCGGCCGAGACGCAGAAATGGTTGGCCCAGAAATGCACCATGCGCTCGACGAACGGGGCCTGGGTTTCCAGCGCGCTCTGGGTGCGCGCCTGGACTGCCTGGCGGTACAGCGCCTGCACGTCCTGCGCGAAATCCTGCCGGGCGACGATCAGCGCAGGCGAACGTGCCGGCTGGGCGAGCGCCAGGGTGGCATCCGGTTGCATCCGGGAAGCCTGGCGCTGCCGTTGTTGCTGCAGGCGATAGGCTTTCACCATCACGCCCGCGTCCGGAAGCGCGGCAAAGCCTGCGGGCAACGGATCGAAGCGGTCGAATTGGCTCTTCAACCAGAGCCGGGGATCCGCAGGGGCTGGATCGGTCGGCTTCGCCCCCAGCCCGAACCGGTTGAGCGCGATGGCGGCGGGCGAGAGACCGCTGGATTGCGGCATGACACGGTGCACTCCTGATGAAGGACGATCCTTCAACGGCCGCCAAGCCGATTTCCGTCGCTCGACCGTGCCGCGACCTGGCACGGGCAGGCGGGATGCAGCGTCATCGCTTCGTTGCCGGCGTGGGACGATCGGTCTTGCGCACGACGCCCATGGCCAGGGTCTCCCGGTCGGCGGATGAAAGCGTCGCGGCAACCGCGACCGCGCGTTCCTCGACATGGGTACGAACCGCGATGTCCGCCGCGCGGGCGCGGGCCAGCGCAGCCGCCAGCGCCAGTTGATCGAGCCGGGGTGCGCGCAACAGCGCCGCGGCATCTTCGCGGGCCTGGCTTCCCGCCGCGATGGTTGGCTGCATCTCGCGGCGGGCATCGCGCAAGGCCCGGCGAAAGATGCGCCGCGAATCAAGCGGCAATTGCGCACCGGCCACCTGGATCGATCCGCGTGCCGCGGGACGCCGCGCCTGGATCCAGGCGGCCCCGCCGATCACCGCACTCGCCAGAAAAATGTTCAGCAGGATCGATACGGCGCAGGCGATTTTAAGCATCCGGGGGGACATTCAACTCTCCTGCTGGCCAAGATCGCCGAACACCGTCGCTTCATCCGACGTGGCATGATCGGAGGGCATCGCGATCGCTACCCCCGCCGTTCCCGCAGCCGCGCCGGCCAGCGCCGTCGCGATGCCGATGCCGGACCACCACAGGCGCGCCCGGCGCACGAATGCGACCCGCCTGGAGCCAATGACCCGATCGCGCAGCGCAGTCGACGGTGCGGGCACGCGCCACGAATCGAGCCGCTCGTCCAGCCACTCGGCCTCGGCCAGGATCGCCTGCATCGCCGGCTCGCGCGCCATGATCATCGCCTCGGCGCGCACAGCCTCGGGCCAGCGCGCGACAACGCTGCCATAGGCGTCAGCCAGCTCGGCGAAACGCTGGGGAGTAAGCGGCGCATTCATGGCGGTTCTCCTATCCGACCGGTGTGCTGGCTAGCGGTGGCGGTTCCCAGGAGGCTGCTGCGCAGCGATCGGCGACCGCGGGCCAGCAAGCTTTCCAGCGCATCGACGCTCACATCCAGCGCCTCGGCCGCGGCGATATTGCTCAAGTCCTGGTAATGGACCAGAAGGATGGCCTCGCGCTGCCGCTCGGGGAGCATGCCGACCGCGGCCGCTACCCGGCGCGACTGGGCCGCCTCATCCATCGCAACGTCCTGCGGCATGGCCGGGTCTGCCACCTCGGGCAGGACGTCCATCGTCGCCTCGCGGCGACGGCGCAACCGGTCGCGGCACAAGTTGAGCGTCACGGTATGGATCCAGGTGTCGAAATGCGCCGCGCCGGGACGCCAGCGTCCGGCATGGCGCCAGATGCGCAGGAAGGTCTCCTGCGCGACATCCTCGGCCTCTTCGGCGTCGCCCAGGATACGCCTTGCCAGTGCGAGCACGCGCGGCAGCTTGGTATTGGCGATCACGCGCGTCGCCGCCTCGTCGCCTCGGCCGATTCGCGCGAGCAGGCCGGCATCCGGATCGATTCCGTTCAAGCAACTCGGCTCCCGCGATCATCCCGGTACCCTGATCAGGGCTGGGAAGCGGACATATTTGCCGGATCGGACTGGTGGTGGTGCATGTGGGCCGCCATCCGTTCGTCCGGCGTCAAGCTGCCGTCGCCATTTATGTCCAGCTTGTGGAACCGCTTCTCGAGCGCCAACCGTATTTCATCCTTGTCGAGATAGCCATCGTGATTAGCATCGATGGCATCGAACTGACGTGAACGATCGTGACCGCCCTTACTGGTCGCCATGCTGGTCATGGCCGTCCATTCGGCCCGGCTGACCCTGCCGTCGCCATCGGTATCGGCCGCGATGATCCGAGCGGTCTGCCTGGCGACGAACTGGTCCATGGTCACCCCGCCCGCGCCATGCGCCGGTGCGGTGTTCTGCGAAGACGCCGGCTGGATCCAGGCGAGCGTTGCCGTAAGTGCCAGCGCCGGCGTGACCAGCAGACATGTCTTAGCGAGGTTCATTGCGTAAACTCCTGAGGTTCCGGTAAATAGCGACAGTTCACGAGCGGTCGAATGGAGAACGGCAAGGCGCCGTTCCCCATCGCCATTCGGCTCAGCGATACCGCCAGCCCCGGTGCCAGGCGTAACGGTGGCCCCAGTAGCGATGACCATCCCAATAGCCGCGCCCGGGATAAAAGCCGCCGACAACGATGCCCGGTCCGACCACGACCGGTCCTGGTCCATAATTAGGCCGGCAACCCCCGTAAGGTCCGCGGTGAAATGCGGGGCCGCAGCCGCCGCTCGCGTTGGCCGGTACGACCGCGGTCAGGGCCGCGACCGAGGCAAGGGCTGCCAGCAGTACTTTCTTGATCATTAGAGCTCTCCAATCCTGCGTTCTGGCTGCCTGTCACAGCAGCCATTACCCGTTGCACGCAGCCCGCAGATGTTTCCGTCGCGGCCACGCGAATTATCTTTTCGGGGATAGCCCGGGCACCATCCTGGCAGCGATCATCGCCAGCACCAGGCTCAGCAGGCTGCACAGCACGGTAACGAGCAGAGGGCGCAAACCGCCGCGCTTTAGCGCCGCGAGTGGCGAGCGCATGGCGGTAGCAGTGACCGCGCAGGCCAGCATAGCGGTCGAGAGATCGGTGGCGGCGATCCCCAGGCTGGCCGGCACCCGCCACAGCGAATTGAGCGCGGCCAGAACGAAAAAGCCGATCACAAACCATTGACGGCGCAGGAACCCGGGACCGCCCGCATCCTGCGAACCGAACCCCAGCCGCACCGCCAGCAGCGCGGGGGCAAGCAGCGCCACCCGCGTCATCTTGACGATCGTCGCCACCTCACCGGCCTTGGCCGATACCGCATAGCCGGCGCCCAACGACTGCGCGACGTCGTGGATCGCCGCGCCCATGACGAAGCCTGCCGCTGGGTCGCCGAAGCGGAACAGCCGCGTGATCAGCGGATAGCTAACCATGGCGAGCGCGCTCATCGCCGAAGTCCCGACCAGCACCAGCGTCAACTGGGCATTGTCGATCCGGCGCTTGCCGAGCATCGTGGCGATCGCCAGCGCAGCGGACGCACCGCAGATCGCGACCGCACCGCCCGCCAACGCTCCGAACGCCGCGCCATGACCCAGCAGGCGCGCAACGATCACCCCCGTTGCCAGCACCGCTGCCGAGATCAGGCAGACTGCAGCCAGCCCGGCCGGCCCGATCTGGATCAGTTGATCGGTCGCCACCCTGAGCCCGACCAGCACAATGCCGATCCGCAGCAGGCTGTGCGAAGCAAACAGCAGCCCCGGCTCCAGCCGCTTGTCATTGCCGATTTCGTTAAGCGCCAGCCCGATCAGCAGCGCCATCAGCGTGATCGGGGCGCGATAATGATCGGCTAGGAACGCGGCGGCCAGCGTCGCAACCCCCATGAACAGCACGCCGGGTACATATTCCCGCAGCCGCACCTTCCGGTCAATCGGCACGTCCTGAAACAGGTCGGCCCCGAACGGATGATATTGATCCCGGTATTGCAACTGCCGATCCTTTTTTTCAAATTGGCGGGGCAACGTGCTCAGACACCGATTTAGCAAATGACACGCTGATCGAGATGGCCGGCTGTTGGCTGCAGCGCGAGCACATGGGTTATCAGCCGTTGGCCTTGCGCGCGAGGCCGGGCAGTGCGAATATCTGTTGCTTCATAAATAAATGGCAAGTCTTGGGTTCAGCCTGAACGAATTACACCGGGCATTCTGCAGACTTGGACGTCGGATAGCTTGGGGTTAAGCCCGCGGTATGCCAATGCTCCTCAAGCTCAAGATTCAGCTCTATTGTGGCGGTGAAATTGCCATGGGTCCCGGCAAGGCGGATCTCCTCGACGCGATCAGGGCGCACGGCTCCATTTCAGCGGCCGCGCGGACAATCGCCATGAGCTATCGGCGGGCATGGCTGTTGGTCGATTGCATGAACCGTTGTTGGCGCGAGCCGCTGGTCGAAACGTCGCCAGGGACTTCCCGGGGCGGCGGCGCGACAGTGACAAGTTTTGGTGAATCTGTCCTTCGGTACTATCGCGCACTCGAGGGCAACGTTACCGACGCTGCCGCGTGTCCCGACTATGCAGCGCTCGCCGCCGCCATGCTGGTCGCGCCCAAAGCGAGTCAGAAAGCCTGAACCAACAGCCGCATTGACAAATGACTTGCAAGTCGGAAGGCGTGTCAAATAAGTTAATTCGGCGCCCACTTTGAACTGATGCCAGTCAGAACGCGAAGCGAGCTCCCAGTGTCGGTGCCGTGTTGCTGTTGTGATAGTAGGGAACACCAGGTCCGTGCGGAATGGCGATAGCAAGACCGCCAGTGACATCGGAGTACGTGATGCCGGCGTACGTGTCGAAATGCCGGGTGAAATGATGATCCGCATAGAGCGAAACCTCGTTCAGCGTCCCCGCGCAAGAACTTCGCATCGAGGTTGGGGTACAAGTAGAGGGGACGCGGAAGTCGTTTTGGTACTCATGATAGTAGGACAAGGTAAG
>CAXTOI010000002.1:5017-12665 GCA_964245645.1 uncultured Novosphingobium sp.
GTCCAGAACACCTGCACTTTTTTGGGTGAATCAAGGTTATTATCCTCGACCCCGCTTAGCAGATAACCACCCTGTGCCGAGGCACCGATCCCTAACGGGTTCGTCGGGTTTTTGTATAAGATATGCTCGTATCCCGCATAGAGCTTCAGGTTTTTCCAGGAATATTTGCCCGCGACCATGATCGCGCTATTGTCGGTGACTATCCCGTACACGGTGTTGTTCGTGCCGATCAGGTTCGCGCCGATAATCTGGTTCTGATTGATGCTGTCGACCGTAGACTGATAAGGCTGCGTCGGACTTTGCGGTCCGAGCAGCGGATTGACCACGCTGATTGCCTGATTGTAGTGCTGGTAGACCACGTCGACGGACAAGCGATGATACGTGGCGCCGAAATCAAAGCCATACGCATGGTTGTGCGACGCTTCGCCGGTACAAGTAAGCGAGGTGAAGGCTGCCGCAGGCGAGTAGCAGCCACCTTGGCCATCGACGAATTTGTACATCGCGCCCGCATGCACCGGGCCGTAGGTGATGCGATATTTGAGGGCATTGTCCCACCGGGTGTCTTCGGTGTCGCCGCCGCCGGCCATCAGTCCGTTGTAGCCAATGAACGAAAAGGAATAGGCGCCGTTCGCCGGGTCGTAGGCCAGCATCGCATCGGTGCCCAGCGCGCGCTGGCGCCCAAAGGTCAGGGTGCCAAATTGATCCGAGGAAATACCCGCGAAAAGCTCGTCGTTAAACGCCTGACCGGCGCGGGCGCCGTCGCCGACGAACGAATAGCTGGCCCGGGGCAGGCCGTTGTTGATGGTATTGGTGGCCACCTGATTGGCAAGATCACCCGACTGCGGGTTGATCCCGGTCGAAGCGTTGAAAACCCCGTACAGGCCCGGCAAAATTTGCTCCTTGCCCCTAATACCGATGCCCGTTTGGGACAGATTGTTCTGGGCAACCAGGAAGCGCGAACCATTGCCGTTCTTGTTGACCAGCGATTCACCTTCGTAATTGACGCCGTTTTCGGGAAGGCCATGGCTCACCCAGCCAATGCCGATATCAAAGGCGCCATAAATGGTGATGCCGCGCCAGCTGAGCGGGTGCTCGTCGACGGCGCCTTCCTTGGCCGCTTCGCTGAAAGTAGCGGACTGAGGGGCGGAGACTGGCGACGTTGCCTGGGCGTGGGCTGAAGTCGCGACAGCAAAAGCGCTGCTTGCTCCCCCCAAGATGATCAACGCTTTCATCCCTAGCTGCTCTCGGTAGTGCATCATCTCGTAAGCCCCCGTTTCGCGAGCTGACCCGCCATCTATATTCGTCGCGATATAGCTTACTGAAGTGACAGCACAACGCCAAATTGGCTCTGCGATAGCATTGACGCCGCTCTTGTTGGCCTCATTAGGCCGTCATCACCGAGCAGTCGGGGCTTCCTGCGCCATTTGCATTGCCGCAGGCGGCGGCGTCCATCCCCCGCCAAGTGCCCGGCACAAGTCGATCGCCGCCAATAATTGCTGGGTGTTGAATTGCTCGGCGGCACGGCTGGCGGAAAGGGCCGTGGTTTGTGCGGTCAGCACGTCCAGGTAATTGGCAACACCCTTGACATATAGGCCATAGGACGCGCGCTGGGCAATGCTGGCAGAGGCTGCGGCGCGGCGCTCGGCGGCCGCTTCATCGCCCAGATAGTGCAATTGCGACAAGCCGTCCTCGACTTGCTGGAAGGCGCTGAGCGCGGTTTCTCGGTAATTGGCGCCGGCTTCGTTGAATTCGGAGCGGGCCTGGGCGACTTGGGAACGGCGCAGGCCGCCGTCGAGCAGATTGAGCGCCAGCGTCGGGCCGATCGACCAGAATATGTTGGGCGAGGATATCAAGCCGGCCAGCGCAGTACTCTGATATCCGCCTTGTCCTCCCAGTTGCAGTGACGGGAAGAAAGCGGCGCGGGCGACCCCGATAGCGCGATTGGCCGCGAACACTCGCCGCTCCGCCGCTGCCACATCCGGGCGGCGCTGCAGCAGCGTTGAGGGTAACCCCAGGGGTGCCGTCGGTAACGACAGCGTCCCCTTCGAGGCAGGGATCGCGAAGCTGGCGGGGGTTGCGCCGACGAGAGAGGCAATCGCATGCTCCAACAAAGCCCGACCATTACGCACATCGGCTATCTGCGCTTGGGCGCCGGCCAACTGAGCGCCAGAAGCACCGATATCGATGCCAGTGGCGATCCCACCCGCGAAACGCCTGTGGGTCACGGCGTCCGCCTGGGTGTAGACAGCCAGAGCATTATTGAGCACCTCGGCTTGGCGGTCCAATCCGCGCAACTCGACATAATCGGCGGCGAGTTGGGCCTGGAGGCTGAGGCTGATGGCAGCGGCGTCGTCGGCTGCGGCTGCGGCGTTGGCCCGGCCCTGGGCGACCGAATTGCGGACCCGGCCCCAGAGGTCGGCTTCGTAGCTGACACTGCCCTGGATCGTATCGGCGTCATAAAAGTCGGGCAGGTTGGCGCCGCGCAAGGGCCGACGGTTCGACTCGCGATTGCGGGTGACGGTGGCCCCGACGCCGACCGTGGGATACAGCGCCGCCTGTGCCTCGCCGACGAAGGCCAGTGCCGTGTCGTGGCGGGCCAGCGCGGCAGCCAGGGTCGGATTGTTGGTTGCGATCCGCGCCTCGAGCTGGTCGAGCAGCGGGTCGCCGAAGCCATGCCACCACTCCGCTCCACTGCCCGGCGTTGCCGGTGCCGCCGGCACCCATGGGCCGGCCTCACGAAACGCGCTGGGGACGGCAGCCAAGGCCGGCGGCTGATATTTGGGCGCCATGGAGCAACCAGCGAGGCTCGTGGCCGCCGCCGCTCCCAGCGCTGTCAATATTTTCCCGCGCAGGCCACAAATATTAGTCATGCCCGTTCTCGACATGCACCTGCTCGCCGTTGGCGATCGAATCGGGCGGATTGTCGATGATCGGGGTATTTGCGGTGAGGCCCGAGGAAACTTCCACAGAGGCCCCCAAGTCGCGGCCCAATACCACCGGAAGCAGATGCACCCTGCCATTCTTATCAACCGTCGCCACCTTGGTGCCACTGCCGCGCAAGACCAGCGCGTTGGACGGAATTGTCACCAACGAGGCGGACGACGACAGCTGGAAATGCACTTGTGCATAGCCGCCCGACTTCAGCATGCGTCCAGGGTTATCGGTCAGCAACTGGACCTGAAAGGCGCCATTCTGGCTATTGACCGCGCCCGAGGCAGCCAGCAATTGCGCGGGAATTTCCTTGCCCGGCGCCTCGGGGATAGACAGGCTGGCGCCGAGCCCCTGGTGCATCGCCGTTGCATATTGCTGCGGAACGTTCACATAAACGCGGATGCGGTGTTCATCCGCCATGGCGAACAGCGGCTGCTGTGTCGTGGCGCCCGGCCCGACGAGATCGCCGATATCGGCATCTCGCATCGTCACTTCGCCGGTGAACGGCGCGCGCACGGTGGCGTAGGCCTTCATCGCCAACAGTCGGCCGAGATCGGCCTGTGCCTCGCGGACGGCGGCCGCGTGGGTGGCATAATTGGCCTTCTTCTCATCGGCGTCC
The DNA here is from genome assembly GCA_964245645.1 of uncultured Novosphingobium sp. GTDB lineage: Bacteria > Pseudomonadota > Alphaproteobacteria > Sphingomonadales > Sphingomonadaceae > Novosphingobium. The sequence goes on from CAXTOI010000002.1 coordinate 8,568, forward strand.
TGCCGCGAAACAGAAAGCGTGGTGAGCAGGTCTGTCCAGCGAGCAGCGGTCGTGCGGGCCAGCTCCTCTTCGGTCTTGGCCCGGTCTACAGTTGCGTGGGCCTGGATGATCTGCTGATCGAGTTCGGGGGTTTCGATCGAGCCGAGCGGGGTTCCGGCGGTGACCTGATCGCCGATATCGTGATACCAGGCGTGGACGTAGCCGGGCACGCGGGCGAAGATTTTTGCGGTGTTCCACGCTTCGAGCGTGCCGGGAAGTAGCAGGCCGTCTGACTTGGCGATAGCGGAGGGTTGAATCAGGTGGACCGTGGGGACGGCCTGGGCATTGCTCCATTGCTGCGCAGTATCGGCTTCATGGCTGCGCGAGAAAATGCCGGCGGCAACGACCACAATGGCAATCCCGCCAACTACCAGGCCGCCTTTTGCCAGACCCCGGGGCGGACCAACGTCCCCTTGCGCGGGAGCAACGGAAACATCATCATGCATGGGAAAGTTCTCCAGCCGGGGTTGCATCAGCTGGCCGGGTTTCGCCGTGGCGGCGATGGACGATGCTGAATACAACCGGCACGAATACCAGCGTTGCCAAGGTAGCGAAAATCAAACCGCCGATTACCGCGCGACCGAGCGGGGCGTTCTGCTCGCCGCCTTCGCCCAGTCCCAAAGCCATCGGGGCCATGCCGATGATCATCGCGAGCGCCGTCATCAGTACCGGGCGGAAGCGAGTCGCGCCTGCCTCCAGCGCGGCTTGCGCAGCGTTACCGCAGGCAAAGAGACGCTCGCGTGCAAAGCTCACCACCAGCACCGAGTTGGCGGTCGCCACCCCCATGCACATGATCGCACCGGTCAGCGCCGGGACCGACAAGGTCGTGCCGGTGGCGAACAGCATCCAGACGATACCGGCCAGCGCGGCGGGCAGCGCTGAGACGATCACCGCCGGATCCGCCCAGCTCTGGAAATTAATCACCAACAACAGATAGATCAGCACCACCGCCATCGCCAGGCCGGTCAAAAGGCCGGTGAAAGCGGTATTCATGGTCTGGACCTGCCCGCGCAAATTGACCGCAGCGCCCTTGGGCAAATCCTGGCGGGAAGCAGCCAGCAAGCTGTCGAGGTCACCGGCGACCGCGCCCAGGTCACGGCCCTGCGTCGTGGCATAGATATCGAAAGCCGGCTGCACGGCGTAGTGCGAGACGACCGCAGCCGAAGGCTCGCGGTGTAACGTCCCCAGCCCGCCAAGTATCTGATAACCGCCGGTGCTGCCGGTGATAGGTGTGTTGTCCAACGCCGATATGCTGTCGGCACGGTATTGCGGGGCCTGCACCACGATTGGGTAGGACACGCCATTTTTGGGATTGAGCCAGAAAGTCGGTGCCACCTGGAAGCTGCCGGCAAGATTGACAGAAAGGCTGCGGGTGACGTCGTTCTCGGTGATGCCCAGGCGATTCGCCTCGGCGCGGTCGATGTCAAAGCCTAGCTGGGGATAATCATTGGCCTGCTGGAGGCGCACGTCGGCAATGCCGGCAATGCCATGCATGCGGGCGGACAACTCCTGGGCGTAAGTGCTGTCGGACTTGCTGTCGGGCCCGGTCACCATGACATCGATCGGAGCGGGCGCGCCGAAGTTCAGAATCTGGCTGACAATATCGGCGGGCAGGAATGAAAAGTCGCTGCCTGGAAAAGCGCGAGGCAATACGGAGCGCAGCGTCCTGACATAGCCAGCAGTGGGGCGGTGGCCTTCCTTCAGCGTTACCAAGATATCGCCGTCCTGCGGCCCGATGCCGCCGGTGTTCGAATAGGCGCGGTTGATTCCTGACACCGGCAGGCCAATGTTATCGACGATCGAAGTAATCTCGCCATTAGGAACGGCTTCACGGATTCGATTCTCGATGTGGTCGAACAGCGCGGCGGTATCTTCGAGCCGGGTGCCGACCGGCGCACGGACATGAAGGCTGATCTGGCCTGAATCGACCGTCGGAAAGAAATTGCGACCCAGCAGTGGCACCAACGCAAACGACAACGCCACGATCACGAGGAATCCCGGCACAAAAATCCGTTGCCGAGCCAGCGCATAGGCCAGCGCCTGCATATACCAACCACGGAAGGCTTCGAAGCGCTGTTCAAAACTGTGTTGGAACTTGCGCAGGGGGTTGTGGGTGGCTGGGCGCCCCGACCCGGCGTCGTGGCTGCCCATGATCTCGGCGGTATGGCTGCTGGCATGATCACGCAGCAGGAAATTGCCCATGGTCGGCACCAGCGTGCGGCTGAGAACGAAGCTGGCGATCATCGCAAAGACAACAGCTTTGGCCATCGGCGCGAATAGAAAGCCCGCCACGCCTGGTAAGAAAAACATCGGCACGAAGGCGATGCAGATGCACAGCAACGAGACCAGCGCGGGACCGACGATCTGGGCCGCGCCATCGAGGATGGCATCGCGGACGGCTTTTCCGTTCTCGAGATGCCAGTTGATGTTCTCGATAGTGACGGTGGCATCATCGACCAGAATACCCACGGCGAGCGAGAGCCCACCGAGCGTCATGATATTGAGCGTCTCACCAGTGGCCGAAAGCCCCGCCACCGCCGCCAGCACCGCTAGCGGAATAGAAGTTGCAATGATCACCGTCGATCGCCACGAGCCCAGGAACAGCAGAATCATAAGGCTGGTCAGCATGGCCGCGATCACACCTTCGCGAATAACTCCCGATATCGCAGCCTTAACGAACAGCGACTGGTCGGCGAGCGCGGCGATGTGGAGTTCTGGCGGTAGCGTCAGCTTGAGCTTGGGGAGCATCGCCTTGACATCGTCGACAATGGCCACGGTCGAAGTCGAACCGGCCTTGAGTATCGTCATCAGCACCGCGCGGCGCCCATCGACTCGCACCTCGTTTGTCTGCGGCGGTGCGCCGTCGTGGATGTAGCCGATGTCGCGCATGGTGACGGTGGTGCCGTCCACGGTGTGGATGGGCAGGGCGTTGAGATCGTCTATCGCGCTGGGACTGTTGTTGAGTTTGACGTTATATTCGTAAGTCCCAATCTTCGCGGTACCTGGCGGCACAATCTGGTTCTGCGCTGCCAGTGCGGTGGCGACGTCTTGCGGCGACAGGTGATGCGCCTGCAGCGCGGCCGGATTGAGATCGACCTGAATCTGGCGCACGCGCCCGCCATATGGCGTCGGCACAGCCGCCCCCTCTACCGTCGCCAGCGCCGGTCTTATGAAGTTTTGGCCGAGGTCGAGGATCTTCTGCTCGCTGAGCGTTTGCGACGACAGTGCCAGCTGGAGGATCGGCACGGTCGAAGCATTATAGTTCAGAATCTGCGGCGGGGTCATGCCCGGCGGCATCTGCTTGAGCACGGTCTGCGAGATCGAGGTCACCTGGGCGGTGGCAGTGCGGATATCGACATTCGGGCGGAAGAAAATCTTGACGACCCCGATGCCGTTCAGCGACTGACTCTCGACATGGTCGATATCGTTGACCGAATTGGCCAGCTGCCGCTCGTAGAAGTAGATGACCCGGCCCGACATATCCTCTGGCGGCAAGCCGTTATAGCTCCACACGACGGCAATCACCGGCATCCGAATGTCGGGAAAAATATCCGTCGGCGTGCGCACCCAGGCGATCGTTCCGAAAAGCGCGATCAAAATCGCCAGGACAACGAATGTATAGGGTTTGCTGAGGGCAATTTTAACAATCTGAAGCATGGTCAATCATCATAAATGTCCTCAAAAATTCGAGGAACTGCGCGGGGCGGCAGTGACCAGCTTACGGCCGGAATTCAAATAAACATTAATTCATCTTGGCGCTGCCTGGCAGATGATCCGCACCTCCAAACCCGGATTGGCATCGTCGAGCTGCAGCGCATAACCATGCAAGTGAACGATCTCGGCGACAAGGCTGAGCCCCAGCCCGGAGCCGGCGCTGTGTTGCGCGGAGCTGCCGCGATAATAACGACGCAGAACGCTCGCTCGTTCGCCTGCGGGAATGCCGGGGCCGTCATCTTGAACAACCAGAATGGTGGCGCCGCCATCGGCAATAGCCCCCACAGCGCCGGGCCCCCCCGGCGCGATGTGGTTGGTGGGATTGGGCTCGGGATTGGGGGGCCG
>CAXTOI010000002.1:12675-21393 GCA_964245645.1 uncultured Novosphingobium sp.
CGAGATTGCTGATCACTTCGAACAGCAATTTCTCATCGCCACGAATGATGTGTCCCCACGCCCCCGACAGCATCAAATTAATGGCACGGTCTTCCGCCAGCGGCTGAAACAGTTCGCAAACCGACGACGCCAGTGTCATCGGGTCAAGCTCTGCAAAGCACGCCTGGCGGTTGGTGGCCTCCAACTCGGCAATACGAAGCAATGCGCTGAAACGGGCCAGGACCGTATCCAGGTCTTCCAGCGCATTATCGATCAATAGTCGGAGGGCGGGATTCGTTACCTTCGAAGCGCCGTTACCGGCACACCGGTCAGGAGCCGGGAATTCGTCGTGAGCCGGTGAAGCCCGGATGCGGATCTGTTCCAGTTTGTTTCGCAGATCGGCGAGGGGGGAACGCAGGTCATGGGCGATGGCGTCTGTCGCCCCCTTGACTTGCTGAAGCAGCCGCGCGATTTCCTCGATCATCGTATTGACTGTCGTTGCAATGACATCGAGCTCATCATTTCGCTCGGTGACCGGCATGCGCAGGGTCAATTCTCCTGCGGCGATACGCGTAGCCAGCGCAGTCAACGCCCGCACCCGCCGTAGCGGAGCCGCACTCAGCGCTACCCCCACGAGCAAGAGCAGCAGCGAGGCGATTCCGCCGCCTGCGAGGAGGATTGCCAGCATCCTGCGGCGCAAGTCTACGATCTGCGTGATATCGCGCCCGATGACGAGCAACATTCCGCTGGCGATCGGAACCGGCAGCAAGCGCAGTGCAGGTAACTCATTCGGGCGGGGCGGCAGCTCCACGGGCTGCGCCGGGCGCAGCCCGTGCGGTGGCACGAAGTCCCCGGTCAGTTCATGGCCGCCCGCATCGAGCAGCGCAAAATAGTTGAGGTGGCCGGCATCGTTCAAGATCGCAGCGCGGACCGATTGAGGCAAGCGGGGCGCAGGGACCGACGCAAACGCTTTAGCCTGGTATGCCAGCAACTCGTCGGTGCGACCTATCAATTCACGCTCGGTCAAGACGTAAATCAGGCCAAGCACGAAGCACATGGCGCAGAGAAAAGCCACGCCCAACATCGCCGTGAGGCGGAATGTGGTTGTGCTGCGAATCCGCAGCAACCGGTGCTGCCACCGGCCCCCCGGTATCGTTTGGGAGCCGAAGATCAGCGCGCCTCGAGGCGGTAACCCTCGCCCTTCACGGTTTGAATGGGCGACGGTTGGCCTGGTTTCTCGAGCTTGCGCCGCAATTTGCCAATGTGCACATTGATCAGATTTTCGGACGGCTCAAAAAAGCATCCCCAAACCTGCTCGAAAATCAGCCGGCGATCCACGGTCTTGCCCTGATGTCGGACGAGAAATTCGAGCAACTGAAACTCTTTCTGGAGCAATGGGACCAGTTCGCCGGCGACCCAGACCTTTCGTTTGATAAGATCGATCTCGATTGTACCAACTTGTAGAATGCTACCCTCCGGAGATTCGTACTGGCGCCGCAGCAACACCTCAACCCGGATCGCCATTTCATCGAGCGAGAAGGGCTTTATTAGATAATCGTCGCCGCCGGCGCGCAGTCCGGCAATGCGCTCATCGACGTCGCCCATGGCGCTGATCATCAGCACGGGCGTGTTGATCTGCGCTGCGCGCAGCCGTCCGACCAGTTCCAGCCCATCCATTCCTGGCAGCATGCGGTCAAGCGTGATCGCGTCGAAACGTTCCTCAAGATTGCGTGCCAGCGCCTCACGCCCGTTCGCAAGGTGGAGCACTGCGTGCCCCTGCTCCTCAAGTTTGCTGACAATGCCTGCTGCAGTTTCGGAATCGTCCTCAACAACCATTATGCGCGCTTTTGCCGTCATTTTATCGTCTTGAAGTAAGGTGGCTCGCCGATCAATGCCGGGTCCAGTCGCGGGTAACCTCGACGTGGGTGACCCGGGCATCGACGGTGTCGAGCCAGACCCGCCATAGCACATTGTCAAAATATTGCCCTGCGTAAGGCGTTTCGGCGTCGCGGTAATGGCAAACGAATTGGGTATCTCTACCGGCGGGGCAACGTGCACCCGCCTTTTGAAGGAGCGCCACCGCAACCGTCATGGGAGTGCCGGGGGGAATCGCGGCGCGAATCATCTCAGAAGCCTCGGCGAGTTGGCGTTCTGGTGTGCGATGCAACTGCCAGCCTGGATCAGACGACCACGTCAGCGGGTCGGTGCCGATGGCTGCCTCTAGCATCGAAAAGCGAAGGCCCTGCGGCGGCTTATACGGGTCATTATAGAACTGTTCGCCGAGAGCCGCGTCTTTGCCGAGCGCTGCGATCTGTGCTTGTGCCGGACAAGCCAACGCCAAAGCGAAAGTCAGGCCGAGCGTACAAGCGGGGGCGGTCCGCAGAAAATTGGCGCGCATGATTTAGCTCCTTCGGCCAATGTCCATTGGCCCGTTTTATACGCCCTTCAAGTGAAAAAAAATTTCGGTTGCCCACTGCTTAAAATTTCAAATTTATTTCATTTTAATTTAATTGCCAAGTAGCGCCGATGTTAAATATCGTCGCAAGGACGCTTCGACCACTGAGCAGTACGGCTTGTACCGAAGTAGCTGGGCTTAAGCCTAGACTATAGCCCACCTGTGCTGCAACGCAAAAACCATTTAAATTTGGCTGAGTTCGCCTAACTCAGTAAGGCATTAGCACGACTGGCCCAGCGACGAACTAAGAAGTGACGTTTTCCGACTGTCGAACATTCGGAATTGTTCCGAACCGCGGATGTGCTCAGCTAAAAACTGTCGAAATATGCCGCAAAACTGACTGGTGCAAAATTGCATCACTTTGGCCCGTCAGCGCGGATAGGATCGCCGATACTTCAAACTGTAACATGAGGTTTCTAGCCGCCAAACAGCGGGCCGGGTCAACCTTCGTTTGGGGCGCGGTCCGAGGCCATCCGCTCGCGTGGAACACATTTACTACCGGGTTTTGTCCTGGCTGTTCGGGCTAAGGGCGCTTGATATGAGGGAACGCATTATGAAATACCTGAACACGATCGCACTGTCGGCGGTCGCGGCAGCGCTGGTTACTCCGCTCGCCGCCGAGGCCAAGGCCAAGCATCTCCATCCGCGCCATGATGGTTCAACGGCAAAAGCAGCCGATATCAGTGCACTGCGCGAGCAAGTCGCCAAGCTGGAAGCCAAAGTGGCCAGTTTACAGCAGGTGACCGTGGCCCAAAGCCAAACCCAGGCGTCAACCCAGGCTGAGGTAGCCCAGACCAATGCGCAGGTTGGCGCGCTTCATGACCAGGTCGCTGCGGCGCCATTGGTAACACCCGCGCAGGTCCATACCGAAGTCGCATCAGCAATCGACAAGGCGCACGCGCAGAGCGTCGCCCATATGCCTGACAGCTTGACATTCCACGGAATCACCCTGTCGGGCCAAGTCGATGTCGGCCTGCAGCATGACAACCATGGCGCCCCGAAAAGCGACTATTTCCAGGCTGGCACCAACTCGTTTGTAGCCAAGCAGAATAGTCGGGAAATCACCGCGCTGGTCCCGAGTGGCCTTGGTCAATCCAAGCTGACTCTGTCGGGCAATGAACGCATCAACGACGAAGTGGCGGGCGTGTTCAAGCTGGAAACGGCTTTCAACCCGACCTCGGGCAATCTTGCGAACGCGCTCAAGTCGCTGACGCTCAACAACGGCGTGCCGCTGGCGTCGCAAACCATGGGTAACGATTCGAGCTTTGCCGGGCAGGCGTTTAATAGTGCTGCCTATGTCGGCCTGAGTTCCAAGCACTTCGGCACCATCACTTTTGGCCGCCAGAACAATCTGATTGCCGATGGCGTGGCCAACTACGATCCGATGGCAAACTCACTGGCATTTTCGATCATCGGTTTTTCTGGCACGTATGCTGGCGGTGGCGATACCCAGGACCGCCGTTTTGACGATTCGATTAAATACGTCCTCCAAATCGGACATATCCGCGCTGGCGCGCTCTACAAGTTCAGTCAGACCGGTGGCGAAGCCAATTCGGCCTATGGCTTCCAGCTTGGCGGAAGCGCGGGCAACGGATCGATTGACTTATACTACCAGAAAGTGAAGTCGGCTGTCTCCGCTGCCTCGCTCAGCGCTTCGCAGGCTGCCGGACTGGCTAACGCATGCCCGGGCTGTTCAGAGAACACGTCGCTCGCCGGCACAATCTCGGACAACGAAGCCTTCGCCGTGATGGGTTCGTATAAGTTCAAGCCGGTTAAACTATTCGGTGCCTATGAGCACATTGAATACAAGAATCCAACCGATCCCCTGAGCGGCGCCACCGGGACCGCCTACAACGACATCGGCGGATACACGATCCCTTATGCCGACCTCAGCCAAACCGCCTATACGAACCCAAAGAAGCTCGACGTCTTCTGGGTGGGTGCCCAATTGGCGGTGACTGCCAAGCTGGCACTCTGGCTGGCGTATTACAATATTCACCAGAACAGCTATGCGACCGGCTCCAACACAGGATGCTCTACCAATATCGCCGGCAGCTGCAGCGGGAAGCTGCAGGCATTCTCGGCTGTGGCGATCTATAGCCTTAACAAATACGCCGATATTTATGGTGGTTTTATGGCAAGCAATGTTACCAATGGCTATTCCAGCGGTTACCTATTCACCAGTGAATTCGCCCCGACTGGTGGTGTTCGTCTGAAGTTCTGATCCGACCACTACGCGGTGTCCGCAACATGCCGATCGCGACGCAGAACGTCGAGTCGATCGACTTGCCCAATCGCGCAGCTTGACTCTCTTGCCCGCACGCGGTCACAGTATCGCGTGCGGGGACTGTTTGGCTGGTTGCTCCGATTTAGGCAGAATTAGAATGATCCTGCCCCGTAAGTGCGATTTACGCATCACCTGAATTTGCTCTACAATTGGCGTCTTCGCGAGCACGACAATTGGGCGCTTGCAAAGGCTAGGAACCGGGCTTGGCGTGGATCATCGCTAAGGGGGGCAGGCACAATTAGGACGTCCTGAGGGCGTAAAAAATGGGGGCCGCGGCCCCCACCTTATTTGGTGCAATCGAGTTGCTTGTTAACAACCAGACCGCGATTTTTGGAGCCAGTCGAATACCACACGATATGCCGTCGTCAAGCCAGTCCGAGCGCAACCAAACTATTCGCCAGGCTGTCTGGCACCAATTTTCCGTGGGCCCTCCATATCATGGATGGGTTGGAAACCATATCGGAGGCAAAGATTTCTGGCTTCGTTCAAATAAGTGGTCTTCCCGTTCCCGGTATATGAAGTGGCTCATTCATAATGATTCGTCTCGGGTTGAACATCGGCACGACCAGCATTGGCTGGTGCCTATATGATGGCAAGCGAATCCGCGACATCGGTGTCCGCGTGTTTCCCGATGGTCGCGATTCCAAATCGCGGGCGTCGCTGGGGGTTGCCAGGCGCGATGCGCGGGCGGTGCGGCGGCGGCGGGATCGTTATGTGCGGCGGCGTTCGGCCTTGCTGGACGCCTTGATCGACTGTGGGCTGATGCCCGTCGGTGTCCAAGACGCCAAGACTTTGGCCTGTTGCGATCCCTATGCCCTGCGGGCGGCGGCTCTGGACGGGCAGTTGAGTCCGTACCATTTGGGACGGACGCTGTTCCATCTCAACCAGCGACGTGGTTTCAAGCCTAACCGCAAGGCCCAGCGTAAATCAGGCGACGATAAGGAGGGCAACAAGAACGCTGAGGGCGCGAAGGCCCTGGACGCTGCGATGGAGGAAGCCGGCGCACGCACTTACGGTGAATTCCTGTACAAGCGCGCCAGTGACCCGACCGACCGTAATGCGATCCCGGCCACGCGCGTGCGAATGCGTGCGGAAGGGGGCGGCTATGACTTCTACCCCGAGCGCCGCCATCTAGAGACCGAATTCGATGCCATATGGATGACGCAGGCCAAGCATAATTCCGCGCTGCTCACCGACGCCGTCAGAGACCGATTGCGGCGGATCATCTTTTTCCAGCGACCGCTGAGAGAGCTAAAGGTGGGCAATTGCACCTTTTTCGACCAAGAACCACGCTTGCCCAAAGCTCATCCGCTGTTTCAGGAACGGCGAATGTATGAAGAAGTCAACCAGCTTGAAATTGCCAAGCCAGGTGCGCCACTACGCAAGCTGGCGCTCGATCAGCGCGACAAGATCATTATCAAGCTCAAGTCGGCGAAGACAGCGAGCTTCTCGGCACTGGCCAAGCTGATTAAGCTGACCGATGGCGAAAACATCAACAGGGCGAGCGAGGTCAGCACTGGCCTGGTTGGCGACGTAATTGCTGCCTCGTTCGGCGACGAGAAGTGCTTCGGAGCACGCTGGGCGCAGTTTGACACTGGGACGCAATGGTCGATCATCGAAGCGGTGGCGGAAGAACAAGACCCGGTCCGGCTTTGCGACTGGCTGATGGTAACACACGGCGTCGATGTGGAACAAGCCGAAGCCATTGGGCGTGTCCGCTTTCCAGAAGGGCATGGCCGCCTCGGCCAAACCGCAAGCCGGTTGATCCTTGCCGAACTCAAAAAAGATGTGGTGACTTACGATGAGGCCGTGAAGGCCGCGCTTGGCAAATCCCACAGCGATTTGCGGGCCAGCGAGATGCGGGACAAACTACCATATTACGGCGAAATTCTCTCGCGCGAGATACCGCCCGGATCATTCGATCCGACGGACGACGAAGAGCCGCGCTGGGGCAAGATCAGCAATCCCACTGTCCACATCGCCCTCAATCAGCTACGCCGTCTGGTGAATGCCATCATCAAGGTGCATGGTCGACCCGATGAAATCGTGGTTGAGCTGACGCGGGATTTGAAGCTCGGCGGAAAGGCCACGCTAGAGAGCAGGAACCGGTCCGGCCCTAGTTGCCGAGCGGCGGAAGCCCGGTCAAGGAGACTATTGGAAAGCAATCAGCGTGACAGCGGTAAAAACCGGATGCTTCTTCAATTGTGGGAAGATCTCAATCCGCGCGATCCGCTGGACCGTTGCTGCCCGTTCTGCGGACAACAGATCGGCCTGCATCAGCTGTTCGAGGATCAGATCCAAATCGAACACATCATTCCCTATTCCCGCACCTTCGATGATGGCGCTGCAAACAAGGTCGTCGCGCATCGCAGCTGCAAAAGGGAAAAGGGAAACAAGACGCCATGGGAGGCTTGGGGCCATACCGAGCGTTGGGCGATCATTGCCAATCGGATGCTGCGGCTCCCCGAATCGAAGCAATGGCGCTTTGCGCCGGATGCGATGGAACGGTTCGAAAAAGAGGCAGACTTCCTGGCACGTCAATTAACCGATACGCACTATCTGTCCCGGATGGTGCAAACCTATATTTCGAGCCTTTATTCCGAGCGCGCTTTGGATCGCCTGCCTGGTGCGGGCGTAGAAGGCGCCTATGTCAACCCTGGTCGTATGACGGAGATGCTTCGCCGACTCTGGGGTCTCAACGAACTTCTGCCCGATCATAACTATGTCGAAAACCCGCACAGCGGGTCGCCTCACAATCGTTTAGATCATCGCCATCATGCGATCCACGCGGCAGTTGTGTCCGTAACGGATCTCGATATGATCAACCGGCTCGCCCGCGCCGCCGGCCATGCAGCGGATCAAAATCACGACAAGCTATTCGTCGATCTGCCAAAGCCTTGGTCAACTTTCCGTGAGGATCTGCGCGCGTCTCTCAATCGCGTGGTTGTGAGCCACAAGGCCGATCATGGACGAAAGGGAAAGCTGCCCAACGGCACAGATAGCACTTCCGCTCGACTGCATAACGATACGGCCTTTGGATTTACCGGATTTACCAGCGACAGCGGTCTGCCAATTGTAGTCCATCGGGTGCCATTGAAAAGCCTCAAACCGGCCGACATTGCAGATCCTATTCGTATCCCGGACTCAGGCTTACAACGTGCGCTGCAGCAAACGACCAATGGCTTGTCGGGCAAGGATTTTATAGAAGCACTGATCCAGTTTTCGAAATCTGATTTAGTTTTCAAGGGCATTCGTCATGTCCGGGTGCGAGAGGTGCTCAGCGTAATCCCGATCCGTGACACAGCTGGCGGTGCCTATAAGGCATACAAAAGCGATGCAAACGCCCGCTTTGATGTATGGCGAATGCCTAACGGTAAATGGGTGTCAAACTGGAAGGACAGGAATGGCAGGCAGCAATCAGGCGTCGTTTCAATGTTCGAAGCGCACCAATCTGATGCGGCGGAAAGGCGGCCGCATCCAGCGGCAAAGCGAATGCTCAGCCTGCGAAAGAACGACCTCTTAGCCGTCGAGCTAGACGGGCACAATCGCAAGATCATGCGCGTTGTCAAGTTCTCCAGTCGTGGTGAGATAGTCCTCGCCGAGCATCAGGAAGCCGGGCCGTTAAAAGCAAGAAATGTAACAGCCGATGACGTGGATCCTTTCAAATATTATTACGCCGCAGCTTCGAGATTGCAAGAGGACAATGTGCGCCAAGTGCGGATAGATGAACTTGGCCGCATCTTCGATCCGGGGCCACGCTAGTGATTATTCTCCATGGTGGGGAGTTGGTTAAATTTATTATTAAATGCCCAGTCACAAGTCGTATTTTTGATGTGCTGACGGATGATCATTAAGCGCTGACTGGGCGGAAACGCGGACCAGACTGCGCGGGAACGCCAACAATGGGTTAAAAGCGAACCGCGCGCCGGATTGGCCAGAATTTGGGACGGGGTGGCACTCTACCGGATTCACAGCGACAAACGGGCGCGGTTGGTGC
>CAXTOI010000002.1:21428-36589 GCA_964245645.1 uncultured Novosphingobium sp.
AGCCAAAACGGGGGGGTTTGCCAGTTTCTTTTTAAGGGGCAAACGCGCCCATTTGTCCTGGTATTTCAAAATCGCGGCCCAGCTGCAACTGGATTCCCTTCGACTTGCGGATGAACATGGCCATAGCATTTCCGAAGAGGCAGTCCACCTATGACTGAGGGCACGCGCACCTTTTTGGGAAAAATGGTTCGATGATGGCAATCAAGGCCAAGTTGGCCCAAATTGTGAAACCGAATGTCGGCAAGCGCTGCGCAGAGCCCGAGAGGTTAATGGGCGAGCATTTGTTGCTCAGTGCCGAAAATGCGAGTCAGTGCGGTCGTCATCCCAATTTTCGCGAGAATGGCGCGCACCTGCGCGACGCATTCGTCAATCGGCCGCCGACAGCTAAGGCAAATGGCGTCGTCAGCTCAGCTTGACGCGAAGAAGGAATGTCGTAACACCTCAGCGACTCAGACCATTCGGCCCTACAAAATGTTGTCGCGTCGTTCAGCCTTATCTATGATTGGCGTTATGTTCGGGACTTTCAAATCCTATCAAATTCGTAGCCAAGTGGTTTCTTATGGCTCTCCTGAGCTGGCTCCCCTTTCTAAAGGTGAAGGCGCTTGGCAACAGCTTCACCTCTCGACCGCTCGCTACCTCACCCTCACCGCATCCATTAACGACGTGCCGGTCTCGGCGATCATTGATACCGGGGCAACTCGAAGCATCATCAATGCGGAATTGGCCCAGCGTCTCGCATTATCGGTCTCTGGAACAGCGTCCGCTTCGGCATTGACGCGGCAGGTAAGCGGGACGCGTTATCGGGTTGCGGCGCTTGGTGTCAGCGGAATTGTCTTACACAATATTGACATCTCCAGTTATGACATGTCCGCTATCGAGGGGGCGTTTTCTCGAGAGGTCCCTCTCGTCATTGGCCAGGATTTTCTTTCTACCATCGTTCTCGAGATCGATTTTCTCCATGATCGCGCGCGGCTGAGCCCAGCCGTCAAATCCGACGTAACCAAAGGGTTCACCAAACTCCCTGTCGCTTTGGGAAAGACCAATCTCCCCAATTTTCAGATAGGCATCGAAGAGCGGCTTCAGTCCGAAGCGATCATCGACCTCGGCAGCAATGTCATGTGTTCGATTTCGGAAAAATTCGCGCGAGAGCATAGTCTGCTCGACGACAGGCCGACCTCTACTGCAATGAATGTAGGGGCCGAGGGGGTAACGATCAGCCGGATGTTTTCACTACGCGGACTCCGATTAGGACCCTTCGTCTTGCGCAATGTTCCAACCTGCGCAGTCCCTGACTGGAATTTCAGCCAGCCAGTCAATCTGGGATGGCCCTGCTTCGCCGCGTTTGAATTTCTGCTGGATGCCCCCGGCAAGGCACTTTGGCTTGCGGCGGATCCGGAAGCACTCAAGCGGCCCATCCCTCGAGATCGTTCCGGCATAGGTGCCGCTCGGTTGTCTGACCGATTGCTCGTCCGTCATGTCGCCGAAAACAGCCCGGCGGCGCGGGCTGGTTTGCGGGAGGGCGACGAAATTGTCGCCATCGACGGCCGGCCCGTCGATGCCGAATATCCCTCCGCCAGCGAACGGCAGGGCGAAAAGCCAGCGGGTACTCGCATTGACATGTCGCTCGCCGATGGCCGTTTACTGACGGTTATTCTTGCGGACTATTTCTGAGCCAAATATTGGTCAAAAAGCCAATTGGAACCGCATTGACCCGGCAGAATAAGTTTGACCGATTTGCGCTCCAATCGGTGTTTGATAGGTAACCGCATTTGGCGACAACCTATCGATCCTTACATGCTGATAGTCGAACATCACCCGCGAGATTGAATTCAGGTACCAGTTAACACCCGCAGCTGCGATTTTCTGATTACCGCCGCGAACTCCTCCGACGGGCAGGGCAGCGCCCCCGACGCCCTGATCGTAATTGAGATCCATGTCCGAATAGCGCAACGCCAGTTCCCATGCGCCGAAATTCCCCTGCTTCGGATTGAATGAGCCAATGATCTCCGGGCCATCGAACGCATAGTTGCCATCATTGTAACGGCGGCGCTGACCGGTGATCATCCAGCTTCCCTCGACATAGAAGCCATCGAAGTGCGGATTGGCGAGCGGTGACGCTCGGCGATCGATCCCCAATCGTTCATATTCGGCTTGGACCTGGAAGTTACGGTGTTCCGCCGCAAACTCGGCGCCCGCAGTATAGGCGTGAACGGCGTCGATCGCGCCGGTGTCGATCAAGCGAGTGCCATCGACACTCAACTCGGGAAGGTTGCTGAATTCAACCGGACTGATCGCCGTACCCGCAGCCGCCAGAGGACCCCCGGTATTTGCGGGATGCGCAACGTAACTGCCGTGGACGCCTATATGAACCAGATTGTCCTTGTCCTTGACAGGTAAGATTCCGGCCCGCCCGACAAAACCAAGCGCGCTTTGGTAGGGTTGAACGGTCGTGCTTCCGGCCGTATTCACCGTCCGCCCGGTGATTGCGCCCGAGGCAAACCAACGCGCCCCGGTGAACGCGACCTGGCCACCCTCGCGGTAATCGCCTCCGGCTAGACTGCGCGCTGCATCCGAGGCGGCGGGCCGCTCGAGAAACATCATGCCATTGGTCGATCCGGCGTCTTCAAGGCCGATGAAGGGGGCAAAGGCTCCGACGCGGAAGTGTGCGGGCTTCCATCCCGAATATTGCAGCCAAAGCTCCTGCACATGGCCGTTAGCCTCTTCGCCCGAGCCGCCGAAATCGAATAATACCGAGTATTCGAAGTCGCCGAAAGCGTGACCGCCGATGCCGATGCGCGCCCGGCGGAACGTCGTTCCATCGGACAGGTCGAGCGCACGGGCGGTGTTGGCCGCCGAACCAGCGCGCCTGAAATCGCTGGTGATCGGCCCGGCCGCCGGTTGAAAATAGTCGGCTACATCGAATTGCATCACGCCGATCAGACTGGCGGTAAAGCGACCGTCGGCGGTCGAGATGATCGGATGGCCGGCGTCGATGCGCGAGACGGCGGCCGTGGTTGGAATTCCGCTGCCAAAGATACGTGGATGGTTGGGAGCGCCGACCGCATTGGTCGAAGCCGTTTCACCAACCAGCGGTTGGCCAATCCCCGCAGTAGCTGCCGAACCAGGTGTTGGATGAGATGGCGGGACACCCGGCAGGGCCGGCGCGGCAACGGCGGCGGTGGTTCCCCCCTGACGCAGAGCGGCAAGCTCCGCCTGCAACTGATTTAGCTGAGCCTGGATCGCCTCGATCCGCGCGTCGCGCGTGGGCGCCGGCGCAACCGCTGCCTGGGCAAACAATGGCGATGCCCAAGTCAAGGCGAGTAGAGGTGCACACCCTGCCAAACCAATCCGATAACCTCGCCGTCGACTAATTGTATCAAACCCCATGGTGAATTCCCCTTCTGGTTCGCCGCCTTTTGCTGAGTGCGGCGATCTGCAGGGCGGTTAGACCACTCCACCGCTCAATGTCAATCGATTGAGTAGAGAATAAATGTTTTCCGGCTACCCTCTGACTGGATCGCGCAGATTGCGCCGTTCGGCGACTTCCTCGTCGGTCAAGCGCGCATCGTAGATCGAGCGAGGATCTATCATCCGGGCGACCAGCGTTGCCGAAACAACGGCAATCAGCATCGGCAGCAGGAACGAGCGATCGTGGCCGGTCAGTTCGATCATCAATACGACCGCCGAAATCGGCCCCTGGGTCGTTGCCGCCAAGACTGCCCCGGCGCCGATCACGCCAAAGATCCCAAGTGGCATTCCCGGCCACAGGCTTGTCCAGGCGCAGCCGAGCGCGCCGCCTAGCAGTGCGCCGAATGCCAACGAGGGAGTGAACAATCCTCCGGATGCGCCGCTGCTCAGGCACGCCAGGGTCGCCAGCGGCCTGAGCACCAGTAGGATCAAAATCAGAGTTGGACCGGAAGTGCCCAGGAACACGAGCTGGGCGAGATCCTTGCCATTGCCCAGCAACTGCGGAAACCTGATCGAGGCCACGCCAAGCAGGCTGAATACCAGCGCCGGGGCCACCAATCTCCAACGGCCGCTTGGGCGCAGGCGGTCGGCTTCCTCGACCCCACGTACGAACGCCGCCGAAGCCACTCCGGCTACCGGGCCGGCTAGCGCAGCCCAGCACAGCAGCGCGACGGAATGCTGGACCGCAGGAATGTGGTAGGTGGGAGCATCAGGGACTGCGATCCAGCCGACGATCGTTGCGATCAGCGATGCGGTCAATGCCGGCAACACCATCCGCAGCGTCAGCACGCCGCGCAGAACCTCGATTGCAAAAAGGGCACCGCCCAGCGGAACGTTGTAAACCGCTGCCATCCCGGCCCCCGCGCCACAAGCGACCAGGAGCCGTCGCTGCTCGTCGGAAAGCCCGAACCAATCGACCAGCCAATTGGCGGCGATTGCCCCGATTTGCTTGGGCGCTCCCTCACGCCCCAGCGACGTACCCATGCCCACCGTGATGACCGACAGGATGGCGCTGCCGACCGTGCGCAGCCCTGGCAGCCGTCCGGCTCGAAACCATAAGGCCGTGGTTATTTCGATGCCGTTGCCACTGGTCAGGCGTACCAGCAGAAGTTGCCCTAAACCGGTAAAAATTCCCGCCGCCAGCAGGATCATGAGATGTCGCCAAGCAGCAGCAGCGGCTGCCGCCTCGAGCAGCGTATGGTTTGCCGGAGGCCAGAAAAAATGCTGAACCACGAAGAGCAGGCTGGTTAGTGCAACCGCTCCGATGCCGGCGCCTGCGCCGGTCATGATCACAGAGATCCAGAAGCGCACGGCGCCATGCACCAGCAGACTCTCGGGAACTGCCTGAGCGTTCTCCTCGGGCACCGGTGCGGGCTCGGTCATGACCGTAGGATAACGGCATTGCAGGCTGGCGACCAGAGCGCAGTCACCGCTATCTTTGCCAGTTTCCTTGACCGCCGAGTTGGTAGGGTCGCGCCTGCACTCGGGCAATCAATCCCGGCCGTGCTAGTTACCGGTCGCTAACACGGGATAGGGGCGGCGGCTGGCCAAGCCCAAGTGCATTGCCGCGATTAATTGTTTCTAGCTGGAAACTGTAGGCATCCTCGTTCGCTGCAGATGCGCCGAGCTTTGCCTCCGGACCAAGCGAAAATACCCAAATACCAGCAAACCAATCGATGGCCGCATCATTACCTCATTGCCGTTTGGCGACCGACGATGCTTGGTCGCAGGCAAAACCGATTACGGGGATCCCCGAGTGGTTTCAGCTACGATCGCTGCCAGCGCGGCGTCCATTGCAGTTGTACTCGGGTTGGAAGCATCGCCGGCACCATGTCGGGCGGCGATCCAGTGCGGATCGTTATATCCTACCCAGGTCCGACTGGCTGCGTCCTGCCACACAAGCGCCTTGAGCGGCAAGTCAATACCCGCGGTCTGCGTCTCCTGCATCACCGGGGTGCCGCCTCGCGGGTTGCCGAACATCAGCACCTCGGTCGGACGCAGATCGAGCCCGACGTTGGACGCAGCGGCGGCATGGTCGATCCTCGACATGACGGTCATTCCACGGATCTCGATCGCGGCGATCAGCCGTCGTGTAGTCTGCTCCGGGTCATGACAGCTCTCCACTATGACCATTCCGTCAGGCCTTCCTTCGAATTCCATGCCACAATCTCCTATGTGTGGTCGGCGGGTGTTTCCTGGTATTTTCCCAAACTCGGACTTCGTCGATCCACGCGAGGCTAACTGCGCAAAACAAGCCGCAACGCGATCATGGATACCACGCTAAGCCCACAGACGCTCGCGGCCCATGATCGAGCGGCTTTACCATTCCGATTGGACCAGCCCTGCGCAGAATTGCAAATTTCCGACTGCCGATCGACACCGATTGGGCCGAACCTCAATGGCAATAACGCCGCAAAGCCGGGACAGGGTTCCGCCTCCCCGCATGACATTTCATCGCGGAATCAGCGGCAAGCGAGCCATTTGCAGGGGTGTCACCTTTCCAATTCACATTTCGACTGACATGGTGATCGGCCACACGAATGATCAAATCACGATCGGGAACTGGATTTGAGTATACGCCTCGTCGCCATGCGCGAGCTGTTGCGCTGCCGCCGCTGGCTTCGTTCGAGCGAGGCGGCCATGATCGTAATCGCCATCGGCGTAGGCGCGGTGACCGGGCTGATGACCGCCTTCCAGGCCGCGATCGCCCACGCGTTACAACACCTGTTTTATGGCGTCGGGATCAATCGGCTTTCTGCGTTGGCCTCGATCCGTCATCCGCTGCGGTTGTTGGCCCTCCCCACAGGGGGGATAATCCTGGGTCTGATCGCGCGCAGCAGATGGAACGCGCGGTCGCCGATCGACGTGGTTGAGGCCAATGCGCTGCACGGTGGCCGGGTGCCAGCATTTGATAGCTTTCTGGTCTCGATCCAGACGCTCATTTCAAACGGCTTTGGTGCCTCGGTGGGGCTGGAAGCCACCTATGCCCAAGCTGGGGGTTGCATTGCCTCGCTGGCGGGCCGCTGGCTGGGGCTGCGTCGTGCCGAGATGCGGACGCTGGTTGGCGCTGGCGCCGGCGCGGCGATCGGAGCGGCCTTCGGGGCTCCATTGGCAGGCGCATTTTATGGCTTCGAAATTGTCATCGGTGCTTACACGCCTGCTGCCATTGCGCCGGTCGCAACGGCGGCGCTGACCGCGCGCCTGGTCACCAAAGCCATGGGGGTGCAACCCTGGCTCATCGCTTCGACCGGGGCCAGTCAATCCACCACGTTGACCTATCTGCTCGCCTCGCTGCTGGGGTTGGTGGCAGGAATAGCCGGCGTCGCGATCATGCGAACCCAAACGCTAGTGGAACAGCAGGTCGCGCGGCTGCCAATAGGTCGTGAATGGCGACCTTTGCTGGGCGGCGCGCTGCTGATGCCCGTAGCGTGGCTGAGCCCGCAGGCACTTTCGGCAGGGCATGGCGCCATGCACCTCGATATGGGCCTGCACCCGGGTGCGCCATTCCTGCTGGCGGTCTTCGGTCTGAAGGTGCTGGCTTCGATCATCGCGCTCAGTTTCGGTTTTCGCGGCGGGCTATTTTTCGCCTCGCTGTTCCTGGGGTCGGTGCTCGGGCCGATCTTTGCGCAGGCGGTCAACTTTGTTGCCGGGTGGTCAATGGGCCTGCCCCCGCTGCTCGACGACCAGACCGCCGCGCTGATCGGCATGGCAGCCCTTGCGGTTTCCATCGTGGGCGGCCCGATGACGCTCGCATTGCTGACGCTGGAGGTCACGCACGACTTCGCGCTGACCGGTCTTGTCGTCACAGCTTCGCTCTGCGCGGGCAGCTTTACCCGCGCGAATTTTGGCTATTCCTTCTCGACTTGGCGGTTGCACCTGCGCGGCACGGCCATTCGCAGCCCACGCGACATCGGTTGGATGGCGGCACTGAGCGCCAGCAGACTTATGCGCCGCTCACCGCCCATGGTCGATGCGGGCTTGACCATCGGCGAATTTAGGGCGGCCATCCCGCTAGGTGCGACCAGTCGGGTGCTGCTTGCGGATAAGGCGGGCGTTTACCAAGGCATGGTAATTACCGCCGAGGCCTATGATCCAGAACTCGATATAGCCGAGCCAGTGGCCACGCTCGCGCGGTCAAGCGGCCAAAGGTTGGGGCCCAACGACGGCATCGAGACCATCCTGAGCCGTTTCGACCAATTGCAAATAGACGACATCGCAGTGACGGACGGCACCGGCCACGTTCTCGGCGTGCTCACCGAGAAATACGTCCGCCGTCGCTACGCTGAGGAAATCGAGAAGGTGCAAGGTAGCCTTTTTGGCGAAGCAACCCGCAAGTCAGCTTGACACCGGGGTCTGTCTTGATGCTGGGGTTTCGGCTTCCCGATGAATGATTGTTAGCCGACCAAGTGAAGTGCATGACGCAAGTTTGGGGCCATCTTTCGGCACCAGAATAGACTGCATTGGTCACCCCCCGACACATTATTCCGTCGCTCGGCTAGCATCCGTGCCGCCGCGTTCGAGTTGGGCGATAGCCGACGACCGTAGCGCAGTGCGGTCCCGATCGACGACCAGCGCAGCGCCTGGGCAATAGGCCCCGCATCCTCACCATTGCCAAACAAGTCCTGGGTCAGGCCGACACGAAGCGAATGCGAGGACACCGCCTTGAGCCAACGCTCCACCTCTTCCTCTCTCATTTCGCCGAGCAGGCGTTTCTCCCAGGCGCCGCGTACGAGGCGCTTTTAGATCAGGCCGATGCTGTTGGGATGCAGCCGCGCGCCAGTGAGCAATCGCCGCCATGGTTGCGGATGACAGATAGGCCTCAGCTGCCGGCTGTTCGCGGTAGGGACGTCCATTGCTGGACGCCCCCCGCACAGATCCGGGCGAGCCCAATTTAGGCACCGGGCTCCCACCTCGGGTTGTGGATCGGCGTGCAAAAAGAACCCGGTTAGCGGGGTGATCGGCGTCCAAAAGGGAACCACCATTCCGATGGTTTAGACAGCGGCCTGGATTTGCAGGTGGCGAGATCGGGATGTTGGTGGTGGAGACAGTTGTACGGATCAGGCGCGAGCGCGCGGGCGGCATTCCTCACGGATGATTGCGCATGGCTCGGGGCCGATGTGGTTTGCTACTCCTTCATCGCAATGGACTTTCACCATCTACTCCTTGCCGGTCTCGCGGCGCACCCAGAATTGATGTCAATGGCCGGGGAGCACTCGACCCGCTTCAGCGGCCTGTCGCAGCTTGCCGAGCACCCGGTGCTGCGTGCCAGGCAACTGTTGACTGCGAGCGTGATATTAATGATCCCTGCGGCCGAATGGTGCCTAATCTCGCTTCAGCCGGCAGGAAGCAGTTTTCTGCGCGGCGGTCACGCTGAGTTCCCAGAGGAAGTCTGCCGTTGGGCCATCCTCACCAGCCAGTTTCCGGCCCGACCGCGGTCGCAAGCAAACAGTTCAAGCAATGCTGAGCCGGGCGAAAACCGGAACTTTCACCAAGTCAAGCACCAGCGCCAATGCGACTGCTGCGGCAAATGTAACCCCAACGATCGCCGGCGAAAGCGCTGTCATGGCGACGCCGGCAAATGCCAGAACCGAAGCAATCAGAATGTCTGCAACCGATGAGGCTAGTAGCCAGGCGCTAGGGCGCGAACTCCACAAATGCTTGCGCTCGCGAATTGCGTAGATCATCGCCTGGCTGCCAAAAACAATGGCAATGAAGGTCAGCGTTCTGACCTGATCGATATTCATGCCCAGAGCATACTTGCCGATAGCCAGCGCGCCCGTGCAGAACGCCAGCAGACAGGCCCCCATGGCCGCGCCGGCGATCGTGAGGTTACCGATACGCCAAGCGTTCGGCGCTAGCGAGGGCCGGACGTTGTCGGTGGTCAGCGACATTGCCAGGAAATCGCCGGCAATCAGCAGAATGACCATCAACGGCGGCGTCAGGACCGCGTGGCCCGTAATGAGCAAGCCAACCGCCAGAAGCAATCCGGTCACGATTTTCTTGGTCACAGAATTGAGAGTGTAGGTCAGGATTCGCTGGAACGTGGTCCGGCCTTCCTTGACCGCTGCGACTACGCCTTCCAGGCCAGCCTTGGTCAGCACGATGCCAGCAGCAGACTTTGCTACGTCGGTTGCGGTCGAGACGGCAATTCCCATCTGGGCTTGACGCAGCGCCGGTGCGTCGTTGGCACCGTCACCACACATGCCCACCGTATGGCCGCTCTGCTGAAACGTTTTGACGAGCTTGTATTTATCCTCTGGAAGTACACCGGCATAAACCGCGAATGTCTCAGGCTTCAGACTGTCCGGAAGCTTGCCCGATGGGCAGGTTGCGCCGTTCAGCCCCACAGCTTGGGCGACAATTCCGGCCGTCATCGGCGCGTCTCCGGTCACCATAACCATGCGCACGCCAAGCCGGTGCAGTTCGCTCACCAGTGCGGCTGAGTCGTTCCGGGGCGGGTCGCTCAGCGCGAGCAGTCCCGCCAGCTTCATCGCATCCGGCGGCCCCGCCGCCACCGCCAGCACCCGGAAACCCTTTGCTTCCAATGCCTTTCCGGCTGCCGCTGCCTCAAGTGAAGCCTGTGCAAGCTTGCTCACCACCGCGAAAGCGCCCTTGACAACCCGCTGCGTGGCGCCGCCCGCCAATTTTACCGTTGCCTCCGACATTTTCGTCGCCGGGTCGAACGGCACGAATTTCACCAGCGTCGGCGCATCCGCAACCTTCTTGCCCTCCGCTGCTGCTCGAACCGCGCCATCGACAGGATCCTGGCCACCGTCTGAACTGGCCAGGGCGGCCAGGGCGAGCAGATGGGCCTCGTCGAAGCCCGGCAGCGGATGAGTCTCGGCAACGGTCAATTCGTTGGCGGTTAAAGTGCCGGTCTTATCGGAACAAAGCACGTCCATCGTTGCGGCTTCATCGACCGCAGAGAGGCGGGTTGGCAATACCCCGACCTTCGCCAGCGCGCTTGCGCCGATTGCGGATGCGAGCGTGAAGGTCGCTGGCAGCGCCACCGGAATTGACCCCAGCACCGCCGTCAGGATCAACGGGACGATTTCATGGAACGGGAGCTTTAGAAAAAAGGCGTAGGCCAGAATAACCAGGATGACCACGCCGCTAAACGCGGCAAGGTTGCGCACGACATGAAGTACAGCCTTTTGCTGCGTGCTAACAACATGCGCCGTGCGGACCAGTTCAGCCGTACGACCGAACTTCGTACGCGGGCCAGTGGCCGTCACCTCCGCCACCGCCTCGCCGCGCCGCACCAGGGCTCCGGCAAAGGTCTGTAGCCCAGCCCCCGCCTCGATCGGCACGGATTCGCCGGTGAGCATCGATTGATCAAGCAGAACTTCGCCTGCGGTGAGCCTGGCATCGGCGGCAACGACGCCACCCAGCGAAAGTTTGATCACGTCGCCAGGCACCAATTCGCTGGCCGCAACGGACGTCCATTTTCCGTCCCGACGGACCGACGCGTTCAAGGCAAGCCGCGACTTCAACGCTGTCAAGGTTGCCTCGGCGCGGCCTTCCTGAAGCAGGCTGAGCCCGGCATTGAAAAAGAGCAGGCCGCCGATGACTGCACCCTCGAGGTAGTGGCCAAGCGCGATCTCGAGAACGATCGCGGCCTCCAACATCCATGGCACTGGAGCCCAAAACTTGCCTAGTGCGCTCCGAAATGGATTTACGGCTGTGTCCGGCATGGCGTTTCGCCCAACTGACTTAAGTCGGCTTTTAGCCTCGACGTTGGAAAGACCGCTTGGCATTGGATCTTCCACCGCGTTAGCTTTTGAAGATGATGCTTTCCGGAGAGCGGCGGCCTTCACACACAATAGCTTAGGTTTGACAACGTAGGGCTCACAACTGAGCTGCCCTGAGGCGTAGTGCGTTGCCGATGACGGAGACCGAACTCAGGGACATTGCAAGAGCTGCGACGACCGGACTGAGCAGGATGCCGAAGTTCGGGTACAGCACACCCGCAGCGACTGGGACTCCGATCGCATTGTAGGCAAAGGCGAACACCAAATTCTGCCGAATGTTGCGCATCGTCATTCGGCTGAGCGCTCGAGCCCGTGCGATCCCGGCAAGATCGCCTTTGACCAGGGTTACACCAGCGCTCTGAATTGCGACCTCCGTGCCCGTGCCCATCGCGATGCCCACATCTGCCTCGGCCAGCGCTGGCGCATCGTTCACGCCATCGCCCGCCATGGCGACGATCTTCCCGTCGGCGCGCAGTTTCTTCACTATGCGGTTCTTATCCTCCGGCAGCACGTCCGCCTCGACATCGTCGATGCCGAGCTGCTTTGCGACAGCTAGCGCGGTTGTCTTATTGTCACCGGTGATCATCACCACATGAATGCCGTCCGCCCGTAGGCTGTCCAAGGCGGCGCGGGTCGTGGCCTTGATCGGGTCCGCGATGGCGATGACGCCACCTGGCTTGCCATCGATGGCGACGAACAACGAAGTGGCGCCCGAAACGCGAAACTCTTCAGCCTGTTTGGAGAGGCCGCTGAGGTCGATGCGCTGATCTGTCATCAGCCTGGCATTGCCGAGCGCCACAGCGCGGCCGCCCACTTTCCCGGTCACGCCCTGCCCGGTCACCGATGCAAAGTCGGATGGCTCTGATGCCGTAATATTTTTGGCCAACGCCGCTGCCAATATTGCAGCGGCCAGTGGATGCTCACTAGAGCGCTCCAAACTGGCGGCGAATTGCAGGACTTCCTGTTCCGTCACCCCTTCAGCCAGGACGATGGCGGTGACGCGCGGCTTGCCTTCGGTAAGTGTCCCGGTCTTGTCGACCACCAGCGTATCGACCTTCTCCATCCGTTCCAAACTCTCGGCCGATTTGACCAGAACGCCGGCGCTAGCGCCCTTGCCCACGCCGACCATGATCGACATCGGTGTCGCCAAACCCAAAGCGCAAGGACAGGCGATGATAACGACGGATACCGCGGCAATGAGTGCGTAGGCGAGCGCTGGCGGCGGGCCAAAGTATGCCCAGGCGGAAAAGGCGACGACCGCGATAGCCAGGACCACGGGTACGAAATAGCCCGCGACGGTGTCCGCCAGTTTCTGAATCGGCGCGCGGCTGCGCTGCGCCTCGCTGACCATGGCGACGATATGGGCGAGCACACTGTCAGCGCCGATCATTTCCGCCGTAATCACCAGCGCGCCCGTGCCGTTGACAGTCCCGCCGATCACCTTGTCGCGTGGCCCTTTCGGCGTCGGCATGGATTCCCCTGTCACCATGGATTCATCGACAGCGCTCTTGCCGGTCGATACCGCGCCATCCACCGGAATGCCGTCGCCGGGCCGGACGCGGAGCTTGTCGCCGGCCTGGACGTCGCTCAGGGGAATTTCCTCGTCCGCACCGCCGTCGCGAATGCGCAGCGCGGTCTTCGGCGCCAGGTTGAGCAGCGCGCGTATGGCGCCACCGGTGCGGTCACGGGCGCGCAATTCCAGCACCTGGCCGAGCAGAACGAGCACCGTTATAACAGCTGCAGCTTCGTAATAGACGGGCACGACGCCACCCATCATCCGGAAACCAGGAGGGAATGCACCCGGCACGAAGGTGGCCACGAGACTGTAGAGGTATGCAGTGCCAGTGCCGAGCGCGATGAGCGTAAACATGTTCAGATGCATTGTGCGCAAGGATGCCCAGGCGCGTTGAAAAAACGGCCATCCGCCCCAGAGGACGACGGGTGTGCTGAGCGCGAATTGTATCCAAGTTGATATCTGGTCCGGCACGAGTTCGTGCAGACGAAGGGCGTGGATATGCCCGCCCATTTCCAGCACGAACACAGGCAAAGTAAGCACGAGACCGATCCAGAATCGCCGGCTCATATCCGCAAGTTCGCGATTTGGCTCCGCTGTTGCAGATGCCGTCAAAGGTTCGAGAGTCATCCCGCATATGGGGCAATTGCCCGGACCTTCATGGCGGATTTGCGAGTGCATGGGGCAGGTGTAGGTAACACCGGGCTTGGCAGGTGCAGAGGTCTTGGCGGGTTCCGATGTTGCCATCTTGGGCATAAGATAGGCGTCAGGGTTCGCTTCGAATTTGGCCTGGCAGCGAGCCGAACAGAAGTGAAAAATCGTCCCTTCATGTTCGACGTGGTGCTGCGCTGTAGCGGGATTCACCTCCATCCCACAGACGGGGTCCTTTGTTGGATCATTTGCAGTCATGGCCTTTGGACCCCAAAGCAATTCATGCCTTACGGCTACGAAACGCAAAAACCAAGATCCCTACAATTACGACTAAGCCCAGAAAGCAAATGGCACCGTAGCCACCATACCCCGAACCCATCATCCCCCATCCGCCATTGCTGCTAAACATTTCTGTTATTCCCTAAATACAAATTTTTGAGGTAGCGCTGAAGGCCAAGTAAGGTACCGCGGGATAATTATTACCTGGTCTGTTAGATATCTTTCGCGACACTAACGAATCTTCAAGACAAAGAAATTGTAGATCGGCCCTAAGATGAGCGCGACGTACCACCCCCAAGCAAAGCTCTCGACAAGGCCAACTAGGAAACTCTGCCAGCTCAATAAGCCAAATCCTGGCAGCCAGACCAGGAGCATCATGTGGCTCACCGGTAGGCCAGGTATGAAATAGGTTGTGATGCAGATCAGGTACGAGATCAGCAGAAACAGGCTGAGCGCCATACCCAATGCAAGGACTGGAATGGTGGGAGCGTTATGCGCTGAAAATGGGGGCACCGCCGCCTTTGTGGCGGAAAAACTAGCAGCAACCATGGTGGTGATCCTTTTCACGCGATCCAGCGATCACGGGCTTGGCGTAAGATGCCGGTGCTGCCTCGAACGTCTCGCGGCATTTCTGCGAGCAGAAATAATAGATAACGCCATGACAGGCGACTGTCTTGGCGGTCGAGGTCTGACCGTTCTTGCCGCAAACAGGATCAACCGCCTCACCTGGCGGAAGAGATGGCGGACCGGTCGCGCTATTATGGTTCGAATTGGATGCTGGGTGATGATGGCCGCGCCCCATGACATGCGCCCCACAACCAAAGCGCATCATCACGAAAAAAGACCGGCCAGAAATACATAGTAGGCGACGTCTTGAAAATGCATGATTTATTTCCGTTATAGGTCGATACCCCCGACAGGGTAGCAACCTTAGTTCAGAAGTTAGACTTGCGGCGAATTCCAGAGCTGTCATTGACCTAATTCTAACAGGGCTACAGTACGATGATCGTTCTAAGCGTTTCATGAAGCTTAGAGCACCACCGATATCATGCCGATAGCCTCGGAAAACACTCAGGCCGCGCTGCCAGCGGGCAGCGAGCCAAACGGCGTTGAACGGTCATGGCGACATAGCCAAAGAGTTGTTCACCATACGTTCGGGCTTAGCGCAATTCAGCGAAAATCCGATGCGATGACCTCTATTACGTGTGCCGCTCAACTATCCCTCGTCACGCCAATCTTGAGGGGTCGCAGCTGCGTACGCGTATCTATGTTAGAGGAGGCGAAGTAAACGATATGGACGACCTTGACGCCGTGTTGAAAAAGATTGCGCACGCGCCCGTGCCAGCAAGTCTCGATGTGATCGAAGCCAGGGTGTTGGCGCGCATCGCCGCGAGGCCGGCCGCACGCGTCGGCATAGGCATTGGTGCGATGACGGTCGCAGCAGCGCTTGTCATCGGTATTTTTGGCGCCGGGATTCCAACCCATGAGGCCGGCGCAGC
>CAXTOI010000002.1:36599-38214 GCA_964245645.1 uncultured Novosphingobium sp.
ATCTCCATTGGGACCGGCCTCGCCGCTTGCTCCCTCGACGCTGTTGGTGGGCGAGCCATGAGTGGTCAAATCCGCCTGATATTGTGCGTCATTGCGTGCTTCATAGCGACGATCGGCGGCGTGTTCGTCGGGCGCGCGCTCCTTCCCCCTCCGGCGCAGCCCGGTGCTGAGTTGCACGAGGTTCTCCATCACAAGCTGGCACTGGACCCGGGTCAGCACGCGCAGCTGCAAATCCTGGAACAACGGTTTGCGGTGCAACGGCGCGCTTACGAACTTGAGTTGCGCGCCGACAACGCGCGCCTGGCCGAAGCGATCGAGGCCGAGCACGGCAACGGGCCAGCTGTCACCGCTGCGGTCGACCAAAGCCACGCCGCCATGGGCGAGCTGCAAAAGGCAACGCTTGCGCACATTTTTGCCATGCGACAGCTTCTCCGGCCCAACCAGACCGAGCAGTTCGACCAAGCGGTGGTGAAGGCGCTCACCAACGACGCCCGTTGATCGGGCGAGTGAGTCTTGATTGGACGGAATTATCCGAAGGAGAACTGTTCACGCTCAGCATCGCCGGCCGGCAAGCCGCTTTTGCCGAGATCATGCGCCGCCATCGCCAATCGACTTTTCGGATGATCCGAGCCTGCGTCGGCGGATCCGACGATGCGCTCGATCTGCTGCAGGAGACGTTCATCGCTGCCCACCAGGCGATGCCCCGCTATGACGGCACCCGATCCATGCGTGCGTGGCTCTCTGCGATCGCGCTCAACAAATGCCGGGATTGGGGGCGAAAGCGAGCGGTGCGCCGTTTCCTGTCGATCGCCACTTCGATCGGCGCGGAGGCTGAGGCCGTGGCCGAAGATCAGGTGGGGGCCGATGATGTCACCGGCGACCGGCAAGAACTGGACCGCGTAACCAAGACCATCGCCGGCTTGCCTGCCTCGCTAAAGGAATCTCTCGTGTTGCGGACGATCGAAGGTCTCAGCCAGGCCGAGACGGCGGCCATCCTGGCGATCAGTGAGAAAGCCGTCGAAGCCCGGGTGTACCGGGCGCGAGCAAAACTGCTGAAGATATTGGGCACACGTTGAGGGGTGGAGCGGCGCACCGCGTATCAATGCTAGGCGATCAGTCCCGTCGAGAGCCTTGAGGACCCGTATGAACCGCAGGATCGACCGCCGCCAGATGCTACGCGGGGCCGCTCTCGCGGGCGGGGGCTTCGCGTTATCGGCCTTTATGCCGGCATGGGCACAGACCAATTCGACGGGGCTCGTTGCGCCGCTGCCGACCGTCACCGGCAACAATATATCACTTCGGATAGCGCGCCAGACGATGATGATCGACGGTCGGGCATCCCGGGCGATCGGTATCAATGGCACCGTGCCCGCGCCATTGATCCGATTGCGCGAGGGGCAGAATGTGCGTCTCAACGTTATCAACGATCTCGACGAGGACAGCTCGATCCACTGGCATGGCTTGCTCGTGCCGCCGCAGTTCGATGGCGTGCCCGGCATCTCGTTTCCGGGCATCAAGGCGCGATCCACATTCGTTTACGAATTCCCAATTAAGCAGAACGGCACCTATTGGTATCACAGCCACTCCGGGCTTCAGGAGCAACTTGGCCACTATG
>CAXTOI010000003.1:0-1561 GCA_964245645.1 uncultured Novosphingobium sp.
TCTGCGTCAGCATGACTGGATTACAGGCAGGGACGTCCTTGAAAGCCTTGTGGACGATGCCTGTGAGATGCTGTGGTACTTCGGCACTCTCGACGGGAGCAATGCTTTGCGCCTACGTGCCGTTTTCGAGAGCCTGATCGCGGACGGCGACCTGCTCA
The DNA here is from genome assembly GCA_964245645.1 of uncultured Novosphingobium sp. Classification (GTDB taxonomy): domain Bacteria; phylum Pseudomonadota; class Alphaproteobacteria; order Sphingomonadales; family Sphingomonadaceae; genus Novosphingobium. The sequence continues at coordinate 159 of CAXTOI010000003.1, forward strand.
TCGCGCCGTGGCTGCTGCGAAAGCATCTGTTTGCCCACGACATGACCCCAAACGCGCGCTCCAACGGAGGGCAGTTCATTTTCACTAAAGACGAGACCACCGCCTATTTCGATCGGGAGCTGCCGCGCTACCGTCGAGCCGTTACAGACGGAACCTTTTTGAAACGGTTGCCTGACACGGAGGTGCTTTATGCGATCCTGAATACAGGGTGCTGGTCAGACGACCTGCGGGCTAACCTCACCGGCCAACTCGACGATATCACCGCCATCGCCACCTTCGCGGCCTTGACTGTCCGGCCCGGCTACATTTCTGACAAGGCGACCATGAACACAATCATTGACGGCGACGTTGTGCTAAGCCGGTTAGTCGATAGCGCGAAAAGTGGCCACCTGCCGACCGATCCGTGGCTACGTGACTCGGTAACGCGCCTGGCAGCCACGTTGCGCGGGCATGATCTACATTTCATCAGCGATCTCACAGGAGAAAACTACATCGCAGATGGTTTTCCTGATCCAGAGAATTAGGCATTAGCTATATTAATCGGGTGCAAATGACGGGGAGCCCGAGGGGTATGCCCCTCGGACCTTCAACCTCGCTTTTCCCCGTGACATCCCACCACCCTTCCGCTAAGCGCCGCGCCTTAAATCAGCGCGACAAAAGCGAAAGCGAGTGCATCCGATGAAACTGAACGATCTTCGTGATAATGAGGGTGCCCGCAAGGGGCGTATGCGCGTGGGGCGGGGCATCGGCTCCGGCAAGGGCAAGACCGCCGGGCGCGGCCAGAAGGGTGCCAAGGCGCGGTCGGGCGTTTCGGTTGCCGGGTTCGAGGGCGGGCAGATGCCGCTGCACATGCGCATTCCGAAGCGCGGCTTCAACAATATCTTCGCCAAGGATTATGCCGAGGTCAATCTGGGCGCCGTCCAGAAGCTGATCGATGCCGGCAAGCTCGACGCAGCGCAGATCATCGATCATGCCGCGCTGCAGGCAGTTGGCCTTGCGCGTGGCGGCAAGGATGGCGTGCGGTTGCTCGCCAAGGGTGACTTCACTGCCAAGGTGAGCTTCTCGGTGACCGGCGTTTCGGCCGGTGCGCGCACGGCGGTGGAAGCTGCCGGCGGCTCGGTCACACTGCCCGAGGCGCAGCCCAGCGAGCATGAGAAGAAGACTGCTCGCCGCGAAGTCAACAAGGAAGCCAGCAAGGCTTTGCGCGCGAAGTAAGCGGATAATCAGGAGGTGCGATTGCCCCTTCCCGTCTACCCTGAGCCTGTCGAAGGGCTGCCTTTCTTTGTGGCCGCCGAATAGAAAGAAAGCAGTGCTTCGACAAGCTCAGCATGAGCGGGTTTGTTGCTCGTGAGTGGGTTTGTCGATCATACGGGGCTTTGTTGCTGAGAGCGGGCACGACGGCG
>CAXTOI010000003.1:1571-9976 GCA_964245645.1 uncultured Novosphingobium sp.
CGGCTTGAGGACCCGGCGCATCTCGTCGACGGCGCGGTCCTGGTGAGGCAAAATCCTTGGGGGGTTCGACATTCGCGAATGCTGCCTATATGGAACAAAGCTGACCAGGGCTGATGGCCTGAGGATTCGGGCCAGAACCCGAGCACTGCCAAGCAAGGTTAAATTTTCCGATGGCTTCACGCGCCGACAATATCGCGAGTAATCTCAGCCTCGCCAATTTCTCCAAGGCGACCGAGCTCAAGAACCGCATCTGGTTTACCGTGGGCGCGCTGATCGTATTTCGCTTCCTGAGCTTCGTGCCGCTGCCCGGGGTCAACCCGCTGGTGTTGCAGACACTCTACAGCCACACCCAGGGCGGCATTCTCGACATCTTCAATACTTTCTCGGGCGGCTCGCTGCAGCGCATGAGTTTGATTGCGCTGGGCGTAATGCCCTACATTACCGCCTCGATCGTGGTGCAGCTGGCCTCGTCGCTGCATCCCACGCTCGCCGCTTTGAAAAAGGAAGGCGAAAGCGGGCGTCAGAAGCTCAATCAATATACCCGCTATGGCGCAGTGCTGCTCACTGCGATTCAGGGATGGTTCGTCGCCTCCGGGCTGGAAGCCTATGGCGCATCCAGTGGCCTGCAGGCGGTGGTCATCCCCGGCATGCTGTTCCGCGTTACCGCGGTGATCAGCCTGATCGGCGGGACGATGTTCCTGCTGTGGCTGGGCGAACAGATCACGTCGCGCGGGATCGGCAACGGCACATCGCTGATCATCATGGCCGGCATCGTCGCGCAGATGCCGGTGTTCATCGGCCAGCTGTTCGAAGGCGGGCGGTCGGGTTCGATCGGCGCGTTTACGATCATCGGCATGGTGGTCCTGCTGCTGGGGCTGATCCTGTTCATCGCCTTCATGGAGCGGGCGACGCGGCGCTTGCTGATTCAATATCCCAAGCGCGCCAGCGCCAATGGCATGATGCAGGCCGATCGCAGCCATCTGCCGCTGAAGCTGAATACCTCGGGCGTGATCCCGCCGATCTTTGCCAGTTCGCTGCTGCTGCTGCCACTGACGATTACCCAATTCGCGGGAAAATCGGTCAAGCCGGATTCGGCGCTGGGCGGGGTCATTATCAGCCTCAACCAGTATCTCGGGCACGGCAAGCCGCTGTATATGCTGCTTTATGCCGCCGGGATCATCTTCTTCTGCTTCTTCTACACCGCCGTGGTGTTCAATCCCGAAGAGACGGCGGATAATCTCAAGCGCAATGGCGGCTTCATTCCGGGTATCCGTCCGGGCAAGAACACCGCGACATATCTCGATTACGTGCTGACGCGGATCACGGTGCTGGGCGCGGCCTATATCACATTGGTCTGCGTGATTCCCGAATGGGTCATCGCGCAGACCGGGATCCGGCTGTTCTTTGCCGGCGGCACGAGCCTGCTGATCGTGGTCAATGTCACGGTCGATACGATCACCCAGATCCAGTCGCATCTGCTGGCGCATCAATACGGCGATCTGATCAAGAAGGCGAAATTGAAGGGCCGGATGCGCTAGAGCTTGACGCGTTTCCGTCGAATCGCATGAAGCTCTAGAGTCTTTGTTTTCGCGTGATGTATCGCGAAAAACCGGTACCCACTTTTTCGCATCACGCTCTAGACGCGCACGAGCACAGGGAGAGGAAATGCCCGTGAACATTATTCTGCTGGGGCCGCCGGGGGCGGGCAAGGGCACCCAGGCACAGCGCCTGGTCGAACGCCACGGCATGCGCCAGCTATCCACCGGCGACATGTTGCGCGCGGCGGTCAAGGTGGGCACCCCGGTCGGGCTGCAGGCGAAGTCGGTGATGGAGCGCGGCGAATTGGTATCCGATGCGATCGTCTCGGCGCTGATCGGCGAAGAACTCGATGGTATGAGCGCGGGCGTCGGCGCGATTTTCGATGGCTATCCGCGCACCGCGCCACAGGCGGCTTCGCTCGATGAAATCCTGGCTGTGCGCGGGCGCGAACTGGATCACATCATCGAGCTGGAAGTGGACGAGGACGCGCTGGTCGAGCGCATCACCGGGCGATTCACCTGCGCAACTTGCGGCAAGGGCTATCACGATCGGTTCGAACAGCCCGGACGGTTTGGCGTCTGCGACAAATGCGGCAGCACCGAATTCAAGCGCCGGCCGGACGATAACGAGGCGACCGTCCGCACCCGCATGGCCGAATACCGCGCCAAGACCGCGCCGATCCTGCCGATCTACGAGGCGCGGGGCATCGTTTCGCGCGTCAATGGCATGGCCGAAATGGATCATGTCACCACTGCGATCGAGCGGATCATCGCGCGTGAAGTCGCAAAGTGACGCAGTGATCATGATGCGCTCGCTGGCTCTGTTGCTGGCCATGGCGCCCGTGCTCGGCGTCAGCGCGCGGGCCGAGATCGTCCAGAAATCGGACGCCGGGTTTGTCAGCGGTGCCGAGCTGGATGTTCCGGGCAAGACCCTGCTCGAGGTCTGGCAAGTGCTGATCGTGCCGGCCAAGTGGTGGAATCCGGTGCACAGCTATTCCGGCGACCCGGCCAATATGTTCATCGATCCACAGGCAGGCGGCTGCTTCTGCGAATTGCTGCCCAAGCCCAAGGACACGCCCGATGATCTGCGCCGCGGCAGTGTCGAGCATATGCGCGTGATCGCAGCGATGCCGCCCAAATTGCTGCGCATGGCGGGAGCGCTGGGGCCGTTGCAGGGCGAAGCGCTGGCCGGGACGTTGACGGTCGTGTTGAAGCCGTTGCCGGGCGAGGGCGCGAGCGGGGGCACGCATCTGACCTGGTCCTATGTGGTGGGCGGTTACATGCGGATGAAGGTCGATGATATCGCCCCGCCGGTGGACAAGGTGATGACTCAGCAGTTCACACGCCTGGCCGCAGCCGTGCTGGCCGCGCCTGCTTCGGTGCCGCCGACAGCCGATGCGCCTGATGAAGGGCATCGTTGAGGCTTTGACGGGGCGGGTTTGCTGGTTTATAACTCGTTCCGTAGCGCCCCGGCGGTTTGCTTAATCGCGGGACATGAAATGTTGTTGATCCGGGCCGAGTTGACAGGTTGAGCTGTTGACAGCTGGCAAGAATGGTCTTATGCGCGCCGTTCACGCGATATTATCGGGTTCAGTCCGGCAGGCGGTTGCAGACATGCCCGCCAACCGGGCTTTTGTCCGTTCCGGATCGATCGTATCGTGATGACAAAGCGATGAGATGGGGTGTGCCTTGCCCGCGAGGGACGGTTCCAACCCTGTGGAGCATGGAGAATTAAGTGGCTCGTATTGCCGGGGTAAATATCCCCACCAATAAGCGCGTGATCATCGCGCTGACGTATATACATGGTATCGGTGCACATCAGGCGAAGGTCATTGCGGACAAGATCGGTATCGATCATTCGCGCCGCGTGCAGGACCTGACCGATCAGGAAGTGCTCCATATCCGCGAAGCGATCGACGCCGATCATACCGTGGAAGGCGATCTTCGCCGCGAGACTGCGATGAATATCAAGCGCCTGATGGATCTGGCCTGCTATCGCGGGTTGCGTCATCGCAAGGGCCTGCCGGTTCGCGGCCAGCGCACCCATACCAACGCCCGCACCCGCAAGGGCAAGGCCAAGGCGATCGCCGGCAAGAAGAAGTAATCCGGGGCTGCGGTTTTCCGCTCCCCCTTCTTCTTCCTTCCCACCGGTCTATCTTCAGGAATATCAGCAATGGCACGTGAACCCCAGCGCATCAAAAAGCGGGAGCGCAAGAATATTTCCAGCGGCGTCGCGCATGTGAACGCCAGCTTCAACAACACCATGGTCACCATCACCGACGCACAGGGCAACACCATTGCCTGGTCATCGGCCGGCACCATGGGCTTCAAGGGCAGCCGCAAGTCGACGCCGTACGCCGCGCAGGTCGCCGCTGATGACGCCGGCAAGAAGGCGTCCGAGCACGGCGTCCGCACGCTTGAAGTCGAAGTAAAAGGACCTGGCTCAGGTCGCGAAAGCGCGTTGCGTGCGTTGCAGGCGGTAGGCTTTACTATCACCTCGATCCGCGACGTGACCCCGATCCCGCACAATGGCGTGCGGCCTTCCAAGCGCCGCCGCGTCTGATCGAGCTTTCGTGCAGGCGGTAGTCAATCGCCTCGCGAGTCCGGATCGTCCGCGCGCTTATCCAGGCGAACGCGCGATCCGCCCGCCAGAATACAACCTTAGGGGAAATCCATGACTGTCAATATCAAGAACTGGCAGGAACTGAAGAAGCCCAACAACCTCGAGGTCAAGTCGGGTAACGACGCCAAGCGCCGGGCTACGTTCATTGCCGAGCCGCTGGAGCGCGGTTTCGGCCTGACTCTGGGCAACGCGCTGCGCCGCGTGCTGCTGTCCTCATTGCAAGGCGCGGCGATCACTTCGATCAAGATCGAAAACGTGCTGCACGAATTCTCGTCGCTGGCCGGCGTGCGCGAAGATGTCACCGATATCGTGCTGAACGTGAAGCAGATCGCGCTGCGCATGCAAGGCGAAGGCCCCAAGCGGCTCCAGCTGTCGGCGACCGGACCGGCCAAGGTTACCGCCGGCGATATCGCCGTGACCGGCGACATCGAGGTGATGAACAAGGACCTCGTGATCTGTCATCTCGACGAAGGCGCCAGTTTCAACATGGAACTGACCGCAGACACCGGCAAGGGCTATGTCCCGGCGGTGGCGAACCGGCCGGTCGATGCGCCGATCGGGCTGATCCCGGTCGACTCGCTATATGGCCCGGTGCGCCAGGTGTCGTACAAGGTCGATAATGCCCGCATCGGCCAGGAGCTGGACTTCGACAAGCTGAACCTGACGGTCGAGACCGACGGTACGGTGACTCCTGAAGACGCGGTGGCTTACGCCGCGCGCATCCTGCAGGATCAGCTGGCGCTGTTCGTCCACTTCGAAGACAGCGCGCCGATGGGTGCCTCGCCGATGATCGGCGGCATGGCTTCGGCTCCGGCGGAAGAAGGCGATACCAACCAGCTCAACCGCTATCTGCTCAAGAAAGTGGACGAGTTGGAGCTGTCGGTGCGTTCGGCCAATTGCCTCAAGAACGACAACATCATCTATATCGGCGATCTCGTCCAGAAGACCGAAGCGGAGATGCTGCGCACACCGAACTTCGGGCGCAAGTCGCTGAACGAGATCAAGGAAGTGCTGTCGTCGATGGGGCTGCGTCTCGGCATGGACATCCCCGGCTGGCCGCCGGAAAACATCGAGGAAATGGCCAAGAAGCTCGAACAGGAGCTGCTGGGCTGACCAAGGGCTTTGGCCGACCCCATAGTCGGCCTGGATCGGGGTACCTGACACGGCCCCCTTACGAACGGAACCAGGATAATGCGTCATAAAGTCGGTCACCGCAAACTTCAGCGGACCAGTTCGCATCGCGCCGCGCTGTTGCGCAACATGGCCGCCGCGCTGATCAAGCACGAGCAGATCACCACCACGCTGTCGAAAGCGCGCGAACTGCGCCCCTACACCGAAAAGCTGATCACGCTGGCCAAGCAGGGCGGCTTGTCGAACCGCCGCCTCGCGCATTCGCGGCTGCTCGACGACGCGCAGCTGGTCAAGCTGTTCGACGTGCTGGCGGCGCGTTATGCCGGTCGCCAGGGCGGCTATACCCGCGTCATCAAGGCCGGTTCCCGCGGTTCGGACGCCGCGCCGATCGCGGTGATCGAACTGGTCGAGCGCGACGTCGCGGCTAAGGGCCTCGATTCGGGCCCGGTGCTGACCGACGAAGCCGACGATTGAGGTTAAGGATAGGCGCGGAGGTATCCCCTCGCGCTCCCTGGCATCTTGGTTCCAATACTGGAGAGTTTAGGCGCATCGAGCAGCGTACTGCCTGCGGTGCTTCACCACTCCGTCTACCCTGAGCTTGTCGAAGGGCTGTCTTTCTCCGTGAGGTCGCGTCCAATTGCACGAAGAAAAGGACGGCCCTTCAACAGTCTCAGGGTAGACGGGAAATGACGATAATCGTGGTCGGCGGCGCTTCGTCCAACCGCTGCATCGGGTGGGCAAGAAGTAGCTTGCTTCCATTATCGTCGCGCACCAGGGTTCGGGTTTGAATAGGAATTTGGGTGCGGACCGATCTGGCAACTGGCGTTCGCTATCATCCTGCCGAACCAATCAATCCAATCCCCGGCCAGTGGCTGATCACCGGGCTGGGCCTCAGCGCTGCCGCATTGCTGCTGATGATGCGTGATGAGCATGTGCGGATCTTCTTTTCGCCGCTTGCCACTTGTCTCTATGCCCTGACCGCCGGGGTGGTGGCGCTGCTGCATCTGCGCCGCAGCGATGGCAATCATGCCTATCCCGCCCTGCGGGAATTCAGCGGACATGCCGTTATGTTCATGGCGATCAGCCTGATGGGGGCCATCGCCAGCTATCCCGAGGCTGCCGCCAGCACCGGCTATGCCGATCCCCGATTGGAGCGGATCGATCAGGCGCTGCATTTCGACTGGCTGTCGTGGTACCGCATGGTCTGTGCGCATCCGGCGCTGCAATGGTGCGGTCGGGCCGCCTATTGCAGTATCTATGCGACGCCCGCGGCACTGCTCGGCTGGTTCGCCGCGAATGGCAGGCGCGCCGAGGCGCGGCTGTTCCTGGTCGATTTCTGGATAGCGGCGATCCTGACTCTCCTGCTGTTTCATTGGGTCCCCGCCAAGGGCCCACTGGCCATGCTGTGGCGCGGACCCATCCCCTACATGCCGACGAGCGCCTTGTACCAGGCGCAGATGATCCCCGAACTGCGCACGCATGTATTGACCCGGATCGATCTCGGCGCCCTGCGCGGCCTCGTCTGCGCGCCCAGTTTTCACACCACTGCAGCGGTGATCTTCGCATTTACCGCCTGGCCCATCCGCAGCCTGCGGTGGCACCTGCTGGCGATAAACGCGGCGATGTTGCTGGCGACCCCGGTAGAGGGCACGCATTACCTGGCCGACATGCTGGGCGGCGCGCTGGTCGCGGTAGCGTCGATATTGCTGACCCTGCGCGTGGCGCAGCATGCGCAGGGGCCGGCAGCGTTCACATATGGATCGGCTTGCCCGTAACCGCCATCGCCGCTTCCTTGATCGCTTCCGAATGCGTGGGATGCGCGTGGCAAGTGTAGGCGATGTCTTCACTGGTGCCGCCGAATTCCATCGCCAGCGCCACTTCGGCGATCATCGTGCCCGCAAGTGTGGCGATGATCCAGCCGCCCAGCACGCGGTCGGTTTTGGCGTCGGCGATGATCTTGACGAAGCCGTCCGGCTCGCGATTGGTCTTGGCGCGGCTGTTGGCAGACATCGGGAATTTGCCGACCTTGATCTCGTAACCGGCGGCTTTTGCGGCTTCCTCGGTCAGGCCGACGCCGGCGATCTCGGGCGTGGTATAGACCACCGTAGGGATTACATCGTGATTGACGATACCGGTGAGCCCAGCGATGTTCTCGGCGACAGCGATGCCTTCGTCCTCGGCCTTGTGCGCCAGCATCGGGCCGGGAATGACATCGCCAATCGCCCAGACGCCATCGACACTGGTGCGGAAGTCATGATCGGTTTCGATCTGCCCGCGCGCATTCGGCATCAGGCTGATCGTCTCGAGGCCAAGATCGCCGACGTAAGGGCGGCGGCCGATCGACACGAGCACGCAATCGGCTTCCAGCGTTTCCGCAGTGCCCCCGGCGGCAGGTTCCAGCGTCAATGTCGCTTTGCCCTCGCTGACCGTGGCGCCGGTGACCTTGGTCGAAAGCTTCAACTCCAACCCTTGCTTGCGGAAGATCTTGGCCGCTTCCTTGCGGACGTCGCCGTCCATGCCGGGCAGCAACTGATCGAGAAATTCGACCACGGTCACCTTGGCCCCGAGCCGGCGCCAGACCGAGCCGAGTTCCAGCCCGATCACCCCGCCGCCGATCACCACCATCCGCTGCGGCACCCGGCCCAGCGCAAGCCCGCCGGTAGAATCGACGATCACGCCTTGATCGTTATCGACGGTGACGCCCGGCAAGGGCGTCACGCTGGAGCCGGTGGCGATAACGATGTGCTTTGCGGTAACCGCCTGCCCATTGACCTCGACAGCATGCGGCCCGGTGAAGCGGGCAAAGCCTTTAAGCCAGGTCACCTTGTTCTTCTTGAACAGGAACGCGACACCGCCGGTCAACTCCTTGACCGCGGTCGCCTTCTCCCCCTGCATCGCCGCAAGGTCGAGCTCGATCTGCCCGACCTTGACCCCGAATTTGGCCAGCGTCCCCTCGGTGGCATCGGCGAACAGCTCCGAGCCGTGCAGCAGCGCCTTGGAAGGAATGCAGCCGACATTGAGGCAGGTGCCGCCCAGCGTCTCCCGCCCCTCCGCACAAGCCACCGTCAGCCCCAGCTGCGCCGCATGGATCGCGGCGCCATAACCGCCGGGGC
>CAXTOI010000003.1:9986-11244 GCA_964245645.1 uncultured Novosphingobium sp.
CCGATGACGAGGACGTCGTAGTCGTGCGTCATTTGCCGCCGCCGACTATGAAAAAGCCAGGAACTGGCCGATTTTCCAGATAGTCAGGGTGATACATGTCCATCAATACTTCGACTTTCCCTGGTGCTGCGGATCCACAATCAAGTGTGTAAAGATCAACGATCGAGTCAAAAACTCCCGGCCCTGTGTCCCCATTTCGGTTGAACAGCGGAGCGCGACCGTCCGCGCAACGTAAGCGATCGAGGTAAGCGCGCTCACCGGCGGGCATATGTACGCGTATTGGGTTTTCTTTTGTGCCAAGCGGCGATTTATCGGCGATCGCAACACGCCGGGCCAACTCGGCATCGTCTAACGGAGATTTACCATTCAGCTCCGCCGCCAATAGCTTGTTTAAATCAGCAGAGGTACCCTGAGCTTGCGCGACCAGAGGATTGATAAATAGCAATACCAATATCAGCAAAATGATCTTGGGTTTCATTCTCTATCTCCTATTGCGCATCACAAATCGATCAGCAGCCGCGTCGGATCCTCGATCGCGTCCTTGATGATCTTGAGCGCAGTCACCGCCTCGCGCCCGTCGATCAGGCGGTGATCGTAGGACAGCGCGATGTACATCATCGGCCGGATCACCACTTGCCCGCCGCGCGCGATCGGGCGGTCCTCGATCCGGTGCAGGCCGAGCACCGCGCTTTGCGGCGGATTGATGATCGGAGTGGACATCAAGCTGCCGAAGACGCCGCCGTTGGAGATAGTGAACGTACCACCCTTGAGATCGGCCAAGGTCAACGCACCGTCGCGGGCACGCTTGCCATAGCCGGCGATTGCGGCCTCGATCTCGGCAAAGCTCATCGTGTCGGCATCGCGCACCACGGGGGTCACCAGCCCGCCTGGCGCCGACACCGCGACCGAGATATCGACAAATTTGTGGTAGATGATCTCGTCGCCCTCGATACGGGCATTGACGCTGGGGATGTCCTTCAGCGCGAGGCAGGCGGCCTTGGCAAAAAATCCCATGAAACCCAGGCGGACGCCGTGCTTCTTCTCAAACAGATCCTTGTACTTGTCACGCGCGGCGATCACCGCCGACATGTCGACATCGTTGAAGGTGGTCAGCAGCGCAGCAGTCTGCTGGGCCTCCTTAAGCCGCCGGGCAATCGTCTGGCGCAATCGCGTCATTTTCACGCGCTCTTCCGCCCGGCCGCCGGCAGACGCGGTGGTCAGGTCCTCCACCGTCGCTTGCTCAACCACTACGGGGGCG
>CAXTOI010000003.1:11254-14997 GCA_964245645.1 uncultured Novosphingobium sp.
TCGATTGCCAGCGCCGGTGCGGCAGGCGTAGGCGCGGCCTGCTTGGCCGCCGCTGCCGCGATCACGTCTTCCTTGGTCAGGCGGCCATCCTTGCCGGTACCCTTCACGCTGGCAGGGTCGATGCCATATTCCAGCACGGCACGCCGGACGGCGGGCGAAAGCACCGCGGGATCGCTTGCGGGTCCCTCGGCAGGCGCCGGCATGGTGGCGATCGGCGGCTGGGCGTAGGCCGGTGGGGCAGAGGGCGTGACGGGAGGTAGTGATGCTGCGACCGAAGGCGGCGCGGCGGCGACGGCCGGAGCGGGCGCAGCTGCACCACCAGCCTCAATCGTGGCGATCAACGCGCCGACTGCCACGGTATCACCCAGCTTGACCAGATGCTGCCCGAGTACCCCGGCGACCGGTGCATTGACCTCGATCGCGACCTTGTCAGTCTCCAGGCTGACGATCGGTTCGTCCACCGCCACGGCTTCGCCCGGCTGCTTCAGCCATTGCCCGATCGTCGCTTCGGATACCGATTCCCCCAGCGTGGGGACTACAACTTCACTCGACATAATCACACTCCAACCCCGAAGGGCCTTCTAAAGCCCTCTTCCCTTCAGGGGAGAGGGTTGGGAGAGGGGGCGCCACGCGTAAAACGGCCCCTCTCAACTACGGCTAGGCAGCAAGAGCTGCCAAGCCTTCGTATTTCTCCCCTGGAGGGGAGAGAGCAACATAGCTCAGCCCTTCTGCCTGCGCCGGATTTCCGACCGGACCGACAGGCCCAGCGCATCGGCAATGAGCGCCGCCTGTTCCGAGGCGTGGCGTTTGGCGATGCCGGTGGCCGGCGACGCGGATGCCGCGCGTCCGGCATAGCGCGCCCGTCTGGGCTTGGCCTTGGCCACGCGCAACGCATCTTCGATAAAGGGTTCGACGAAAAACCAGCCGCCGTTGTTCTTCGGCTCTTCCTGGCACCACACCACTTGTTCAAGATGCGGCATATGTGCCAGCCGCGCCGCCAGCGGCTCACCCGGAAACGGATAGAGCTGCTCGATCCGGATGATCTGCAGATCGGCAATTTCAGCCGCATTGCGCGCCTCGATCAGATCGTAGGCGACCTTGCCCGAGCACAGCACGACACGGCTTGTATCGGCGTCGGCGGGCGCGGCGGGGTCGGACAGGATGCGCTGGAAATGGCCCGCGCCCACGAATTCGCTGGCCGCGGATTTGGCCATCGAGTGCCGCAGCAGGCTCTTGGGGGTCATGATAATCAGCGGCTTGCGAAACGGCCGGTGCATCTGGCGGCGCAAGACGTGGAAGTAGTTGGCCGGGGTGGTGATGTTGCAGACCTGGAGATTGTCCTGCGCGCACAACTGCAGGAATCGCTCGAGCCGCGCTGAGCTGTGTTCGGGCCCCTGGCCTTCGTAGCCATGCGGCAGCAGCAGCACCAGACCGTTGGCGCGCAGCCATTTGGCTTCCGAGGCGGCGATATACTGGTCGATGATGATCTGCGCACCATTGGCGAAATCGCCGAATTGCGCTTCCCACAGCACCAATGTCTTGGGATCGGCACTGGCGTAGCCGTATTCAAAGCCGAGCACGCCATACTCCGACAGCGTGCTGTCATGCACCTCGAACCGGCCATGCGGCACCGTGGCCAGCGGCACATATTTGCGCTCGGTGGTCTGATCGACCCATACCGCGTGGCGCTGGCTGAAGGTACCGCGCCCCGAATCCTGCCCCGACAACCGGACGGCATAGCCTTCGGACAGCAGCGAGCCGAACGCCAGCGCTTCGCCGGTCGCCCAGTCGAAGCCCTGGCCGGAGGTGAACATCTGGCGGCGCGCGTCGATCACCCGCCCCAGCGTCTTGTGCACCGTCAGGTCGCTGGGCACGGTCGTCAGCGTCCGGCCCAGGCTGTCGAACAGCTTGCCCTCGATGCCGGTGGGCACATTGCGGCGCGCGGTTTCCGGGTCCATCGGCTTCATAAAGCCGCTCCAACGGCCGCCGAACCAGTCGGCCTCATTGGCCTTGTAGCTCTTGGCGGCGAGGAATTGCTCTTCGAGGTGACCCGTGAAACTCGCCACGGTGTCGGCCAGATAAGTCGGGCCGATCACGCCTTGCTGCACCAGCCGTTCGGAATAGGACGCGCTGACCGGCGGATGGCCATGGATCCGGTCATACATCAGTGGCTGGGTGAAGCTCGGCTCGTCGCCTTCGTTATGGCCGAAGCGGCGATAGCACCACATGTCGATGACGATATCGCGGCCGAACTTCTGGCGGTAATCGATCGCCAGCTTGCAGACGAAGGTCACCGCTTCGGGGTCGTCGCCGTTGACGTGCAGGACCGGTGCCTGCACCCCCTTGGCTATGTCGGAAGGATAAGGCGAGCCGCGCGAGAACTGCGGGCTGGTGGTGAAACCGATCTGGTTGTTGATGACGAAGTGGATGCAGCCGCCGGTGTTATAGCCGCGCACCCCCGACAATCCGAAGCATTCCCAGACGATACCCTGGCCCGCAAAAGCCGCGTCGCCATGGATCAGCACCGGCAGCACCTGCTTGTGCTTGCCCGGGCCGATGTCGTCCTTCAGCACCTGGTAGGCGCGCACCTTGCCCAGCACCACCGGGTCCACCGTTTCGAGATGGCTGGGATTGGGCATCAGGCTCATATGCACCTTGATGCCGTCGAATTCGCGATCGGTGCTGGTGCCCAGGTGATATTTGACATCGCCCGATCCGCCCACGTCTTCAGGATTGGCCGTGCCGCCCGAAAATTCGTGGAAGATCACCTTGAACGGCTTGGCCATCACATTGGCCAGCACGTTGAGCCGGCCGCGATGCGACATGCCGTAGACGATTTCCTTGACGCCCTTCTGGCCGCCATATTTGATCACCGCTTCCAGCGCCGGGATCATGCTTTCGCCGCCATCGAGGCCAAAACGCTTGGTGCCGACATATTTGCGGCCCAGAAATTTCTCGTATTGCTCGCCGCGGATCACCGCGCCCAGGATCGCCTTCTTGCCTTCGGGGGTAAAATCGATCGTCTTGTCGGCGCCTTCCATGCGATCCTGGAGAAAGCGCCGCTCCTCGATGTCGCCGATATGCATGAATTCCATGCCGACCTTGCCGCAGTAATTGGCGCGCAGGATGGCGACGATCTCGCGCACGGTCGACCACTGCAGCCCGAGATAGCCGCCGAGGAAAATCTTGCGGTTGAGCGCGTCGCCTGAAAATCCGTAGAATTCAGGCGTAAGATCGGCAGGGATGTCGCGCTTCACCAGCCCCAGCGGGTCGAGATCGGCGGCCAGGTGCCCGCGCACGCGATACGTGCGGATCAGCATGACCGCGCGGATGGTGTCGGTGGCCGCGGCTTCGATCGCTGCTTCGTCGAGCGGCAGTCCGACCTGCTTTGCCGCCGCCTTGACCGCCGGCTTGAGCACCAGCGGGTCGAGCGCCTGCGTCAGATCGTCTTCACCGGCGCCGTCCGCCAGCGGCCAGCCGGCGCGTTGCCAACTGGGGCCCGCTTGCGCCTGGTCGAGATCGGTGGACTCTTCAGCCAGGAAATCGTGGCTTTCGCTACCCATGAGCAAACCTTTCCGCACCGGAACCTCCGGTGCATTTTCGTTTGGCAGTACGGGCGCCCCGGGGAGGAGAAACGCCGTCTATTTCAAAGCTTGCGGACATTGGCCGCCTATCATTGTCCAGCCATTGCGCCGGCATGGTTAACAGGCGCTGAGCGATAGGATTATGCAATTTCCTTGATC
>CAXTOI010000003.1:15007-28378 GCA_964245645.1 uncultured Novosphingobium sp.
GTCGTGCCCAGTTCGCTGGGCGACGGCGAAACCCGGATGCCGGCGCTTTCCATCGCCGCGATCTTGTCCTCGGCGCCGCCCTGCCCGCCCGAGACGATCGCCCCGGCATGGCCCATTCGGCGGCCCGGAGGCGCGGTGCGCCCGGCGATGAAGCCGACCATCGGCTTCTGGTGTCCGCGCTTCGCCTCATCCTTGAGGAATTGCGCTGCTTCTTCCTCGGCGCTGCCGCCGATTTCGCCGATCATGATGATCGAGGTGGTCGCCTCGTCAGCCAGGAACAGTTCGAGCACGTCGATGAAATTGGTGCCATTGACCGGATCGCCGCCGATGCCGACCGCGGTGGTCTGGCCCAGCCCGACCATCGTCGTCTGGTGCACGGCTTCATAGGTCAACGTACCCGAGCGGCTGACGACGCCGACCGAACCCTTGTTGAAGATCGCGCCCGGCATTATGCCGATCTTGCATTCGTTCGGGGTTAGGACGCCGGGGCAATTGGGGCCGATCAGCCGCGATGTGCTACCGGTCAGCGCGCGCTTCACCCGCACCATGTCGAGCACCGGAATGCCCTCGGTGATGCACACGATCAGTTCGATGCCCGCATCGATCGCTTCGAGGATGGCGTCGGCGGCGCCCGGCGGCGGCACATAGATGCACGATGCGGTCGCCCCGGTCGCGGCCTTGGCCTCGGCGACGGTGTCGAACTGCGGCAGGCCGATATGGGTGATCCCGCCCTTGCCGGGGGTGACGCCTGCGACCATCCGCGTGCCATAATCAAGCGCGGCCTGGGTGTGGAATTCACCGGTCTTCCCGGTCATGCCCTGCGTGATGACTTTGGTATGTTGGTTTACGAGGATGCTCATGTCTGTTCATTTCCTAAATCGGGCCCCTTATCAGTGGGCACTCCAGCCGTCACCCCGGCGAAGGCCGGAGCCCAGACCTAAAACAAAGACTCACTCAAATCGCGCCACTCGGGATTTATCTCTTCGATCACCCGCAGCTTCCATAAACGCTTCCATCCCTTCATCTGCTTTTCCCGGCGGATCGCCGATCCAATATCTTCAAACCGTTCAAACCACACCAGAGTTTTGCAGCCATACTGCTTGGTGAAACCATCGAACGTACCTTGTTTATGTTGCCAGACACGTCCGGCTAAGTCGCTGGTTACACCGATGTAGAGCGTTCCGTTGCGCTTGCTGGCAACGATATAGACAAAGCCTTCCTTGTCCTTCGCCATATTCCTTGATCGTCATAATCCTTGCTCGTCATACCGGCGAAGGCCGGTACCCAGACCTAATCAAAAAGCCGCTTCGCGACATTATCGTTGGGGCTGGGCCCCGGCCTTCGCCGGGGTGACAATCGACATTTACGACAGGCTCGCATCAATCCCCTTGCACGCCACCAGCAATTCCTTGACCGCATCCACCGAGACCTGCAGCCCGGCCTTGGCCTTATCATCCAGTTCGATCTCGATCACCTGTTCCACCCCGCCGGCGCCGATGATCACCGGCACGCCGACGTAGAGGTCGTCGATGCCATATTGCCCGGTCAGATGCGCAGCGCAGGGCAACACGCGCTTCTGGTCGCCCAGATAGCTTTCCGCCATCGCGATCGCCGAAGCGGCGGGTGCGTAGAACGCCGAGCCGGTCTTGAGCAATGCCACGATCTCGCCGCCGCCGTTCGCGGTGCGCTTGACGATCGCGTCGATACGTTCCTGCGTGGTGCGGCCCATCTTGATCAGATCCGGCACCGGAATGCCCTTGACGGTGGAATAAGCCGCCACCGGGACCATGGTATCGCCGTGGCCGCCCAGCACGAAGCTGGTCACGTCGCGCACCGAAACGCCGAATTCCTCGGCCAGGAAAGTGCTGAAGCGCGCCGAATCCAGCACGCCGGCCATACCGACGACCTTCTCATGCGGTAGCCCCGAAAATTCGCGCAGCGCCCATACCATGGCATCGAGCGGGTTGGTTATGCAGATCACGAAAGCATCGGGGGCATTGGCCTTGATGCCTTCGCCCACCGCCTTCATGACTTTCAGATTGATGCCGAGCAGATCGTCGCGGCTCATGCCCGGCTTGCGCGGCACGCCGGCAGTGACGATGATCACGTCGGCTCCGGCGATATCGGCATAATCGCTGGTGCCGGTCAGCTTGGCGTCGAACCCCTCGACCGGGCCGCATTGCGACAGATCGAGCGCCTTGCCCTGGGGAACGCCGTCGACCACGTCGAAGAGCACGATGTCGCCCAGTTCCTTCTGCGCGGCGAGGTGCGCCAGCGTGCCGCCGATGTTGCCGGCGCCGATCAGCGCGATCTTCTTGCGTGCCATCTAAGATAGGTCCTTCGGCTGCTGCGGGGCTTGCCGGAGGCTCGTGCCCGGTCGGCAGCACAAATCGAACAGGTGGCCGGCACAGTCCCGCAAGCGTGCAGGCTACCCTTGCGTGGGTAATCGTTTGACTTGGGAAAGCGCCCTATTCCTCCCCGTCGTGTATTGCAAGACAGGAAAGCGCGGCAATTATTTGGCATTTTACAAATAGTTCGCAATAGCATTAATGCCTCAGAAATATTGGTCGGCCCGCGCGGACGGCCGTAGCCATGGTTGAATCATTGAGTGCGTCCAGTCCGGCGTGAGGCCGGCCTGACTGGATCAACTCATGTTCCTGGGCCAGCAGCAGGCTCGCGGTATAATCCGGGACCGCGCGGCTGAAATAAAACCCCTGGCCCAGCGTACATCCCGCCAGCCGCACCGCCTCGACCTGCTCGCGCGTTTCCAGGCCCTCGGCCACGACCGCCATGCCCAGCGTCGCCGCCATGCCCGAGACTGCGCGGATGATCGCGTCGCTCTTCAGCCCCGCGCTCGCGCCCGACACGAAGCTGCGATCGACCTTGATCTTGCTGAATGGGTAAGTGTTGAGATAGCTCAGCGACGAATAGCCGGTCCCGAAGTCGTCGAGCGCGAAGCGGACGCCGACGTTGGCCAGTTCGGCCATGAAGGCTTCGGTATTGGCGCTGTGTTCGAGCAGCACCGTCTCGGTAATCTCCAGCTCGAGCCGGTGCGGGTCGAGCCGCGCCTCGCGCAGCGCATTGAGGATGCCGAGCGCGGCGCCAGGTGCGCGGATCTGCAGCGGCGAGAGATTGACCGCCAGCGTCACGTCAGCCGGCCATTCGGCGGCGCAACGCGCAGCCTGGGCGGTGATCCAGTTGCCCAGGGTGATGATTGCGCCGGTTTCCTCGGCGAGCGGGATGAATTCGTCCGGGCGTAATTCGCCCTTTTCGGGATGAAACCAGCGCACCAGCGCTTCGAAGGCACGGATACGGCCGGTAGCCAGATCGATGATCGGCTGGAAGAATACCGACAGTTCGTTGTGCTGCAGCGCCCCACGCAGTTCCGCCTCAATTTCCTTGCGCCGCACCAGGTCGCGGGTCATCGACGGGGCAAAGAAGCTGAGCTGTTTGCGGCCGTTGACCTTGGAGTGATATAGCGCAAGGTCGGCGCCCTGCATCACCGCATCGAGATCGGCGCCATCGTCGGGCAGGATGGCGATGCCGATCGAGCTGCCGATTTCCAGCCGGTCATCGTCGATCCGGATCGGCCGGGTGATCTCGGCGAGCAGGCTGTTCGCCAGCTCCTCGGTTTCCTGGCGGTCCTTCACCTCACAGGCGACGATGAACTCGTCACCGCCGAACCGTGCCACGCAGGCCCCCTCGGGCGCGCGCGCCTTGAGCCTTATGCCGACCTCGGCGAGCAGGCGATCGCCGATTTGATGGCCCAATGTGTCGTTGACCTCCTTGAAGCGGTCGAGATCAAGCCAGAACAGCGCCAGCCGGTCATCCGCACCGATCGACGCCAGTCGCTCGACCAGATGGTGATTGAGCCCGGCGCGATTGAGCAGCCCGGTCACGACGTCGGTACGCGCGAGATGCTGCATCTCTTCGGCGAGGCGGCGGCTGGTCTCCGCCGCAGTGATCGAATCGCGCAGCACGTTGAACGTGTTGAGCGTGATCGTGACCACCGCCGGAATGGCCACGAGCAGCGATACGGCGAGAAAATGATAAGGCGCCTCGTGCTGCATCGCACAAGCCACAATGACCGGGGTGAGCGCAAGCGTGGTCTGCCCTATCGCGATGGCCGGCCGACCGGCATTGCGCGCGGCGATGCCGAAGCCGTAAGCAACGGCATTGGCGACGATCAGGATGCGGACCCCGCCCGACACCGGATCGAGCAGGGCCAGCGCCGCCAGCCAGCCGCACAGGCCGGAATAGCTGAAGGCGCCAAGTTCGTAGAAGACTTCGAGCAGCCGGGTGTTGCGGTGCCTGAACCGGGGCAACGTCCAGCCGGTGGCGATCCGGGCCAAGGCGACCGCTGTCAGCACCGTTGCCAGCCGTTTCATCGCCGGATTATGCGCTTCCAGCGCGCCGGCCCAGGCGGTGAGGATGCCGCAGATGCCGCCGATGACCAGGCTGCCCGGTTGGCTGTACAGCGAATCGACCAGAACGCGCCGCACCCGGTCGTCCAGCGCGCTGGTGGGGAACAGCATTCGCAGCAGGTTTCGCACGCGGTCGATCGGCCGGCTCCTTCGCTGCTGCCAGCGTTAGGGGCCGAATGTCACTGAACGGTAAACGCGGCGGTCACGATCAGAGCGCAATGCGAAAGCGGGTACCGATTTTCGGCATACGTGGCGCGACAACAAAGACTCGGTATTACCGCATCGCTTCGACCATGTGCCGGTCGAGCGCGCGGCAGATTTCCATCCAGTGCAGATAGTCGCGCCGGTTGCCGGCGAAAAACGCCTGTTCGGCGTTGGCCCATGCCAGTCCGGCAGCGCCGGCCCCATGCGCGGCAAAGTGGCGCAATACGTCGCGCAGCAGCACCCTGCGCGCGAAATCCTGCCCCGGCACGGGCGGCGAATTGTCGTTGGCGGCTACTGGGCAGGCTTGCGCGGTCGCTGCGCAGACAGTTGGAAAATGGAGCAGCATTACCCGAGGCCTCCTGCGCGAGTGGTCGCTGGTGGGCTACCGGCCCAGCCGCTAAGTCTTGGTGTCTCACCATGGTTATGAAAACCGGCGAAAACTTAACCTCGATGCGGCTGGCTGAACCGCGCTGCCTGCTCGCGCCGTGGCGCGGATGCAGCGGTGGCCCAGGGGCATAAAAAAGCGGAGCGGTGGTCGCCCACCGCTCCGCCAATTTGTTCGCCGCTATATCAGGCGGCGACGAGGTTCTTCGCGGACCGGCGGCGAAGGCCAAGGCCCAGGAAGCCGAAGCCCAGCAGGAACGTCGCCCAGGTAGCGGGCTCGGGAACCGTCGCGCCTGGGGTGAAGGTCACCGTGCCCGAGAACACCCCGCTGGTGCCAACGGTAGTGCCAACCAATTCAATGGTGTCGATTGCCGAGGCGGTGATCGGGATCCCACTCACGCCGGTGGCGGAAAACGCAGCCGGATAGTAATTCGTGGTGTTGAACAGGATCTTGGAAAACGTCACGACGCCGCCCATGGTCGATGAACTGGTCGATACCGACAAGCTGGCTGTGCCGGTCTGCGGCACGGTGAACGTAAAGGTATCGTCGAAAGCCCCGGTTGGCGAAGCGCCGAAGATAGCCGAGTTGGAGAGGAAGGGAAAGAAGACAGCGCCCGGCGGGAAGCTGACGATCGAGATGATGGCCGCGTTGGCAGGCATTGACATTGCCAATGCTGTCACGGATCCAAGTAGTGCAATCAATTTTTTCATGGTATGGCTCCTTGATCAAGCATGGCGGGATTGGACGACAGCCTTGACCGGGTGTTCACTGATCTATCGGATGATAATCAATCCGCTATGTGCAGTGCAACAAGCGTGCCAATTTAAAATATTCATATAAATCAATAATTTGCGTCTTTGTCCTGCAAAACTACATGAAGATGTGTAAGCAGTGGTGACAGGCGCAGAAGGTCTGGAGTCTTGGCGATTGTGACCTGCATCGAGCAGTTGCAATCCATCCTACGCTCGCAGTGCATCGGGGTCGGCCGGGCGTCGTTGGCGCTGAAGTCGGCTTGAATGGATTACCCTGCGGCGTCGCTCAGTCACCCCCGACGATCTCGACGGGTGTTGGTGCGGCCGGGCGCAAGAGCGAGTTCGCAATAAATCGGGCGAACGGCACGCGCCTTGTCACCCGCGCGTGCGTCTTAACGGCGAACGGTAGAAGAACGAGAAGCGCGCCGCGCTCGACAAGATGCTCAGGCGCGCTTCGAGTTGATGTTCGGTCGGATTGTGGTGAAGGCGGGCATCGCAACACGACGGCCTGCTTCGGGCCAGCCTTTAACTTGCGCTATCCGCCGCGGCTGCTCTCTTTCAATGCGCTACGAGGTGGCTTGCCGGCCTGCGGCGAAGGCCAAGACCTAGAAGGCCAAAGCCGAGCAGGAACGTGGCCCAGGTAGCAGGCTCGGGAACCGGGCCGGCGGTGTACGTCAAGGTGCCCGAGAAGGTCCCCGCATTGCCGGCAGTGCTCCCAATGAGTTCGATCACACTTTGCACCACGCCGGGCAACGGTATTCCACTTATGCCGTTCGCAGAGAACGCACCTGGATATGAAACATTGTTCAACTTGATATTCGTAAACGTAACTACGCCTCCTACCGTCGTCGAGCTTGTCGAAAGCGACAGACTCGCCAAGCCGTTGTAAGGCACGGTAAACGTGTAGGTGTCGTCGAAAGCGCCGGTGGGCGAGGCCCCGAAGATGGCTGTGTCACCGAAGGTAAACAGGACAGCAGTCGGTGGGACGTTGACGATCGAGATTATGGCAGCGTTGGCTGGCACAGACAGTCCCAAAGCAGTCACGGATCCAAGTAATGCAAACAATTTGTTCATTTTATGTCTCCCATGATCGAGCGTGGCAGGGTTGGATGACAGCGCCGGCCGGGTGTTCCCTGGCCAAACGGCTGATATGCGATCCAGTTATAGAACCAGCAACAAACATGCCATTTCAAGAAACCTAAGATCGTCAGATACTTGTGAGCAACTCTTAATAACATATATGAAAAGTGTAAACGGTAGTGACAGGTATTTCGCGCGGCAGATTTTATCGATCATGAACCGGCGGGTCGGTTGGCTACCCAGGTTCGCATGCATGATGGGCCACGCATCGGCCGCAAGCATGGTTCGCTGTCGGCCGCCAGTTGGTGGCCGGACGGGGGAGCGGGTCGGCGCCGTCTTGCCCGGAAAGACTCTAGCCCTTGCTCGAATCGAACAGATATGGAACATGGCTCGATCATGAGCCTGACCCATATTACCGTGCGTGGCGCCCGCGAGCATAACCTCAAGGGCTTCGACGTGGCCTTGCCGCGGGACAAATTGATTGTCATCACCGGCTTGTCGGGGTCGGGCAAATCCAGCCTCGCCTTCGACACCATCTATGCCGAGGGGCAGCGGCGCTATGTCGAGAGCCTGAGCGCTTATGCGCGGCAATTTCTCGAAATGATGCAGAAGCCCGATGTCGAGCATATCGACGGGCTGAGCCCGGCAATCTCGATCGAGCAGAAAACCACCAGCCGCAATCCGCGCTCGACCGTGGCCACGGTCACGGAGATCTACGATTACATGCGGTTGCTGTGGGCGCGGGTCGGCGTGCCTTATTCGCCCGCCACCGGCCTGCCGATCACTGCGCAGACGGTTACCCAGATGGTCGATCGGGTGATGCAGCTGCCCGAAGGCACGCGCGCCTATCTGCTGGCGCCGGCGGTGCGCGGCCGCAAGGGCGAATATCGCAAGGAGCTGGCCGAATGGCAGCGCGCCGGCTACACCCGCGTGCGGATCGACGGCGAATTGTTAGAGATCGAGGCGGCCCCGGCGCTCGACAAGAAGCTGAAGCACGACATCGAAGTGGTGGTCGATCGCATCGCGGTGAAGGCCGGGATCGAGACGCGGCTGGCCGACAGTTTCGAACAGGCGCTGAAGCTGGCCGAGGGGCTGGCTTATGTCGATCTGGCCGATGGCGTGGTGCCGGGCCGGGAAAACGAGGTGCAGGTCAAGAAGACATTGAAGGGCAGCGGCCTGCCCGCCAATCGCATCGTCTTCAGCGAGAAATTCGCTTGCCCGGTTTCAGGCTTTACCCTGGAAGCGATCGAGCCGCGGCTGTTTTCGTTCAACGCTCCGCAAGGCGCCTGCCCCGCCTGCGATGGGCTGGGCGAAAAACTGCTGTTCGATCCCGAACTGGTGGTGCCGAACGAAGCCTTGAGCCTGAAACAGGGGGCGGTGATGCCGTGGGCGAAATCCAATCCGCCTTCGCCTTATTACATGCAGGTGCTGGCAAGCCTCGCCAAGCATTACGGCTTCAAGCTGGATACCAAATGGCAGGATCTGCCCGGCGAAGCGCAGTTGGTTATCCTGCACGGGACGGGCAAGGAAGCGGTGCCGCTGACCTTCATCGACGGGCGCAAGAGCTATACCGTCACCAAGCCATTCGAAGGCGTGATCGGCAATCTCAATCGCCGCATGCTGCAGACCGAAAGCGCCTGGATGCGTGAAGAACTGGCCAGGTTCCAGACCGCGCAACCCTGCGAAACCTGCCATGGCGCGCGGCTTAAGCCCGAGGCGCTGAGCGTCAGGATCGCGGGCGAAGACATCTCGATTTCCACGCGGCGATCGGTCGCCGATGCGCTGGCGTTCTTTTCCGGGCTGGAGGCGCAACTGGGCGCGCAGCAGCAGCAGATCGCGCATGCCATTCTCAAGGAAATTAACGAGCGGCTGGGCTTTCTCAACAATGTCGGGCTCGATTACCTCAATCTCGATCGCACCAGCGGCACCTTGTCGGGGGGCGAAAGCCAGCGCATCCGGCTGGCGTCGCAGATCGGCAGCGGCTTGTCGGGGGTGCTTTACGTGCTCGACGAGCCGTCGATCGGCCTGCACCAGCGCGACAACGATCGGTTGCTCGAAACGCTGAAGCGGCTGCGCGACCTGGGCAATACGGTGATCGTCGTCGAGCATGACGAGGACGCCATTCGCCATGCCGACTACATCGTCGATCTCGGCCCGGGCGCGGGCATCCACGGCGGCGAGATCGTGGCGGAAGGCACGCTGGACGATATCCTTGCCAGCCCGGACAGCCTGACCGGGCAATATCTGAGCGGCGCGCGCAGCATCGAAGTGCCGGCCAAACGGCGCAAGGGCAATGGGCGCAATATCACCATTCACAATGCACGCGCCAATAATCTGCAGGGTGTCACGGCGCGCTTTCCGCTCGGCGGTTTCGTCTGCGTCACTGGAGTTTCAGGCAGCGGCAAGAGTTCGCTCACCATCGATACGCTGCAAGCCGGCGCGGCGCGGCTGCTGAACGGCGCACGGGTCATCGCCGGCGCGCATGACAAGATCACCGGGCTGGAGAATTGCGACAAGGTGATCGAGATCGACCAGTCGCCGATCGGCCGCACCCCGCGCTCGAACCCGGCAACGTATACCGGCGCCTTCACCCAGATCCGCGACTGGTTCGCCGGCCTCCCGGAAAGCGCCGCGCGGGGCTACAAGCCGGGGCGGTTCTCGTTCAACGTCAAGGGCGGCCGCTGCGAGACTTGCCAGGGTGATGGGCTGATCAAGATCGAGATGCATTTCCTGCCCGACGTCTATGTGACGTGCGAAAGCTGCGGCGGCAAGCGCTACAACCGCGAGACGTTGGACGTCAAATTCAAGGGCCATTCGATCGCCGACATCCTCGACATGACCATCGAGGACGCGGAAAGCTTCTTCCAGGCGGTGCCGCCAATCCGCGAAAAGATGCATATGCTGAACGAGGTCGGACTGGGCTACGTCAAGGTCGGCCAGCAGGCGACGACGCTATCGGGGGGCGAGGCGCAGCGGGTGAAGCTGGCGAAGGAACTGGCGCGGCGATCGACCGGGCAGACGCTGTATATCCTCGACGAGCCGACCACCGGGCTGCATTTCGAGGATGTCCGCAAGCTGCTCGAAGTGCTGCACCGACTGGTCGATCAGGGCAATTCGGTGGTCGTGATCGAGCATAATCTCGATGTCATCAAGACCGCCGACTGGATCATCGACCTCGGGCCCGAGGGCGGGGTGCGCGGGGGAGAAGTCGTCGCCGAGGGCACGCCGGAGCAGATCGTGAAGAATGCGCGGAGTTTCACCGGGCATTATCTGGCGCCGTTGCTCAAGCATAAGGGGAAAATGCGGATGCGGGAGGCCGCCGAGTGAGGGCAGGGCAGCCAGATCGAGTTCGGGTATAGAGTCTTTTTCGAGCAAGATGGCTGACACTGACTCGACGTCAGTCGGAAAGACTCTAGCTACCCGTCCTCTTCAGAGCAGGGGCTGGGGGTGGTGCCTTTCTTCTCCTGCAAAAGAAGCATCGGCAATCCGGGAATGAGCCATGCAGAGGTCAATGAATTGCCCTGCGCTTATGCATTCACACTGGAGCTTATGCGTTTCTGTCGAATCGCATAAGCTCCAGAGTCTTTGTTTCGCGTGATTATCGCGAAAAACCGGTACCCACTTTTTCGCATCACGCTCTAGCGGCAGTTCCTTGCTGCAGCACATTCTGCACACCGGTTGCGATCCAGGTCGCCAGCACGCCCTCGCGGCGCAGCATGCGCTGCTGCTCCTGGGTGAAGCGTTCGACGATCCGCTCAAGGCTTTCCTGCGGGCGCACCGAATTCTTGAACACCCGTGGGCCGATGAAGGCGCTGGTCAGCATGAGCACGCAATACACCTCGGCATCGCATTCCTGATCGGGCGCCATCCGGAATGCCTGGTCGATATGCGCCACCAGGCTGTCCCATTGCGGATAGCGCTGGCGGATGTCGCCCGCGGCGATGAAATCATCGATCCACAGCTTGATGATTTCGGGATTGTTCAGCACGAAGCTGGGAATATGCTCGATGCCCGCGCGGCGCGCGGCGTCGAGGTTGATGCCTTTGGCCAGTTCCTCCGACGACCATTTGCGCACCGCAGCAATCAGCGATTCACGGCTGTCGAAATGGTAATAGACGGTCGAGCGATTGATGCGCGTAGCCCGTGCCAGGGCCGAGACCGAAACGGCATCCGCGCCAAGTTCGGAGATCAGTTCGACCGCCTTTTCGATCAGGACCCGATGGGTGTCCTCATAATTTCGATTACGGCGCTTATACGCAATTGCTCTTGGTTTTGTCATGGCCGTCCTTGCCGAATGCGGATCGAAGCCGTTGAGATATTAAAGTAGATACGTCGACCCCGCGATCAACCATTTACAAAAATTTTCCAACCCGTCGAGAGGCAAACGTGATTTTACGACAGAACCGTTGGAAAAGAAATGGATTGTTCTGCTTTTAATCCTGTCAAACTAACGCAATTCAGCCAAAAAGTTCAATATCCAAACTTCAATTACGTATAATTACCTGCTTCAATTTTCAGAACTTGTTCGGTAGCGTACAATTGTTCTGGTACTTGCACGGGAAGACGCGATCAGGCGGACACGGTGCTCGTTCCCATGACGCGCCTATTGCAGATAAATCTCGACGTGCCACAGCGTGCCGGCAGCCTCGAATTCATAAAGCTTCAGTGAATTGGCAATATTTTTCCGGCGTCCGGTGGTTGTAGTATGTTCTCCCGGCTCAAGAACCGTTGGTGCCGACTCTTTCTCCCCGTCGGGAGGCTGGGGTGGAGGTGGGGAAGCAAGGCCGATAGGCCGCGCATCGATGTCAGCGTAGGTACCCCTCTTCAATCCTCGCAAACGCGGCGGGAGCGATGGGTCGCAATCCACGAACCGCGGTATCAGCCGTATCCCCTGGCTCACCATCAAGCGATACCTCGCCCGATCCGACCGCCCCACTATGGCCCTTGCTCGAAGCGTTGACCGCGATCGGTGCCGACCGCCGGCTTTTCGGCCGTTCCGACCATTGGTGGCTATTTCAGCCCGGCATGCACCAGCGCGGCGTCCACGGCATCGCGCGCGCTCTTGTTGCAGGGCACCAGCGGCAGGCGCAGTTCCTCCTCGATCCAGTCATGCGTCTGCGCCAGCGCATATTTCAGCGGGCCGGGCGAGGCATCTTCGAACATCGCGTAATGCAGGGGATAAAGCCGGTCGTTCAATTCGCGCGCCAGCGTCAGATCGCCCGCCGCGCAGGCCGCCTGGAAGTCGGCGCAGAG
This sequence comes from uncultured Novosphingobium sp., assembly GCA_964245645.1. GTDB lineage: Bacteria > Pseudomonadota > Alphaproteobacteria > Sphingomonadales > Sphingomonadaceae > Novosphingobium. The sequence continues at coordinate 27,106 of CAXTOI010000003.1, forward strand.
CCGCGGCGCGACATTGGCGGTGACCGAAATACAGCCGACCCCGCCCGCCGCGTTGAACGGCAGCGCCAGTTCATCGTCGCCCGACAATTGTGCGAACGGGCTGGCGATGCCCATGCGATGGTCGGTCACCCGGCTCAGATCACCGCTGGCATCCTTGATCCCGACGAAGCGCGCCGGAAAGCGTCGCGCGAGTTCGCAGACCGTTGCGGGCTGGAGATCGGTGACGGTGCGCGCCGGAACATTGTAGAGCACGATCGGCAGCTCGCCATGTTCGGCCAGATAGGAAAAATGCGCGAGCAACCCTTCCTGGCTTGGCCGGTTGTAATAGGGCGCAACGCAAAGCGCGGCAGCCGCGCCGCATTTTTTGGAAAAGCGCATGTGGAGGAGCGAATTCATGGTGTCGTTGCTGCCGCAGCCGGCGATGATCGGCACGCGGCCCGCCGCCTGCTCGATGCACAATTCGATCACGCGATGGTGTTCGGCGTTGGACAAGGTCGAATTTTCGCCGGTGGTGCCGCATGGCACCAGCCCCGAGGAGCCGTTGTCGATCTGCCAGTCGACCAACCGGCGAAAGGCACGTTCGTCGAACGCGCCACCGCGAAAAGGGGTCACCAGGGCCGGGATTGAACCGGAAAACATGGACTTTTTCCTTATACCTGCGCCATTGCGGGGCGGGCCGGCGTCCCGGTAGATCGCAGTTCGAGTGATCCGCGACCCGGGCCGGATTGTAAAAGTGCCTGATAAGGAGCCATTGCCCGTGATGTCCAGCTTCCATAGCAGAGCAGCCGCGCTGCTGCTGCTGACGATGGTCTGCATGTCGGCCCCGGCGCAGTGCCAGGATGGCAGCGAATGGGATCGCGCGCGCGCCGCGCTGATCGCCAGCCAGCCCACCGCTATCGCCCAGACGATCGATCGCTGGCAGATGTTGACCGCGTCCGACTCGTTCGGCTTTGCTGATTATGCCGGCTTCGTGCTCGCATATGCCGGGTTTCCCGAGGAGACGAAGCTGCGCACGGCGGCGGAAAGGGCGCTCGATCGCGGCGGCGCGGCGCCGGCTGCCGGATCGCGGAGGTGCCTCGGGGTGGTGGCTCGTGTCCGCCGCGCTGCTGCCGACGCTGGCGCAGGGGATCGGGGCGGTGCTGCTGGCGTTCGGTTTTCTCGCGCCGATGGTCCTCCCGCTCGGCGGCTGAAGCCTCACTCCCTCGCGCATGCGAACGACGCCGCGCGCCTGCTGGTCCTCGCCTCGGCGGTCCTGGCCGCCGTGCTGGTGAGC
>CAXTOI010000003.1:28388-29086 GCA_964245645.1 uncultured Novosphingobium sp.
GCACGGCGGCGGAAAGGGCGCTCGATCGCGGCGGCGCGGCGCCGGCGAGCATCATCGCCTTTTTCGATCGCTTTGCCCCGCTGACCAATCCCGGCCGGGCGCAATATGCGCTGGCGCTGGCTGCGCTTGGCCGGCCCGAGGCGGCGGATGTCGCGCGTGCCGCCTGGCGTGGCGGCACCATGTCCGACAGCGCCGAACAGACCATCGCTGCCCGCTATGGCACGCGATTCACCACCGCGGACTACGATGCGCGCGGCGATGCGCTGTTGTGGGACGGCAACATCGCCCAGGCCGGCAATGTCCTGTATCGCTTGTCCCCTGCGGCAAGGCTGGTCGCCCAGGCCCGGCTGGCGCTATTGGCAAGCACCGGCCAGACCGGTGGCGAGTTGGAGGTCGGCCCGGTGATCCACGGCGGATCGACACCCGGTTCCACGAGCGGGGAACTGGAGGTCGGCCCGGTGATCCATGGCGGATCGGCGCCTGGTTCCACGAGCGATGAACTGGAAGTCGGCCCGATTATCCACGGCGGTGCGATATCCGGTGCGACGCCATACGGTCTGGCAGCCGGCGCGCCTGTTGCCATGATCCCGCTCGACACGAACCCCAGCCTGCTCGGCGATCCCGGCTACGTCTACACCCGCGCGCGCCAGTTGTCGCAATCGGGGCAGGCCCAAGCCGCCGCCACCCTGCTTGGCACG
>CAXTOI010000003.1:29096-29777 GCA_964245645.1 uncultured Novosphingobium sp.
TTCACCACGGCGCCGTTCGATCCGCGCAAATGGATCGCGTTGCAATTGGCCGTGGCGCGCGGCGCCGACGCGGAAAACGCCGTGCGTATCGCCGAACGCGCGGACGATGGCTTTGCGCCGCGCAGCAATATCGCGCAGCAGAGTTTTGCGATCCGTGACGATTATACTTCGCTCACCTGGCTGGGAGGCACTCAGGCCTTGTGGATCCTCCACGATCCGGCGCGCGCGGCAAGGCTGTTCTTCCGCTATGGCGCGGCCGGCCGGACGCCGCAAACCCGCGCCAAGGGCTTCTACTGGGCGGGGCGGGCGCTGATGCTGGCCGGGCAGGCCGATCCGGCGCAGCGCTATTTCGTGTCGGCCGCGGCCTTTCCCGATCAGTTCTACGGGATGCTGGCGCTGGAGCGGCTGGGCCGGCCCTTGCCCAGCCTGGTCGATCCGCCGCATCCCGTGCCGCCCCCCGCACAACGCGCCGCATTTTACGCCCGCCCGATCACGCAGGCGGTGCGCGAAGTGGCGCGGGATGCCGATTGGCAGACCACCATCCGCTTTTTTCGCGAGATCAGCGCGCAGGCGCTCACCGAAAGCGACCGCACGCTGGTCGCGGAACTCGCGCGCACCCTGGGTCGCCGCGATCTTGGCGTGGTGCTGGGGCAGGCGGCCGGTGACGATCAGGTGCCCAGC
>CAXTOI010000003.1:29787-31458 GCA_964245645.1 uncultured Novosphingobium sp.
TTCGCGATGTGTCGTTTCCACTGATCCCGACCCCGCCGGGCACCGATTGGACGATGGTGCATGCCATCACCCGCCAGGAAAGCCAGTTCTCGCAAAACGCGATCAGCCGCACCGGCGCACGCGGGCTGATGCAATTGATGCCGGGCACCGCGCAGGGTCAGGCCAGAAAGCTGGGGCTCGCTTACAGCAGTTCCGGGCTGACCAGCGATCCGGCTTACAACATGGCGCTGGGCGACGCGGTATTCTCGCATCTGATGACCGTCTATGACGGCTGCTATCCGCTGGCCATTGCCGCCTATAATGCAGGGCCCGGCAATGTGAACCGCTGGCTGCGCGATTTTGGAGATCCACGATCGGGCACGAATGGGGTGGGCTGGATCGACTGGATCGAACAGATCCCGTTCAGCGAGACGCGCGGTTATGTCCAGCATGTGATCGAGAACGCGGTGGTCTACGAAGCACTATACCCCGCCCATGCGAGCTACACGGGCGCCAATCCGGCCAGTCATTTCCTGACCAAGCACACGCCCGGCTGACATTGATGCCGCAGCGTTGGCTGCAGACCCGGTGCCCTTTTCCCGTCCGCCGTGAGCCTGTCGAAGGACTGCTTTTCTTTTTTTCGCGCGTGCAACCAAACGAAGCAACTTATCGATCGAGCGCGAAGACCAGCCCGGCAACGATCAATACCAGCAGCACCAGCCACATCCATAGCAAACTCCTGCGCGCCGGCACATCCGGCGCATGCCGCCGGGTGATCGCCTCTTCCAGCCTTGCTTCGCGATCGGCCACGACATCGCCCAGGCCCGCCGCCGCATCGGCCGCACCGGCAATCGGCGCGCCGGCAAAGAAGGCGACGGCCTCGCCTGCCGCGCCCAGCACCGCATGGCCGGGCGAGCCCGTTTCAGGCTGCACCGCCTCATCCTCGGTTGTCATTCACAGTTCCTTCGACGGTAAAATCATGCGAATTCATGCCGGGTAAATGGGTCGGCATGGTAAGCCGGGCTATCGGCATCCGCCGGTTCGAGATGGCGGAGAAGGAAATCAGCATGGCCAAGTCACAAAAGAAGAGCAACAAGGAAGTCCGCAAGCCCAAGGCGACCGTTGCCAAGCCGGCCACCGGGCTGACCGCCAAGCCGGAAAACCCGGTCAATGCCTTGATGAAGAAGCCCAAAGACAAGCTGTAACGCTGGGTTGAACCCGGCGCCATGAACGCCGACGGACCACCGATCACCCCCGCCGGCCTCGCCGCATTGCGCGCCCGCTACGATCTCCTGCTGGGCACCGAGCGCCCGGCGATCGTCGCCGTCGTCAGCTGGGCAGCGGGCAATGGCGATCGCAGCGAGAACGGCGACTATATCTATGGCCGCAAACGCATGCGCGAGATCGATCGCGAACTGGCGCATCTCGCCCGCCGCATGAAGGCGCTGCGCCCGATCGATCCGGCGCGCCAGACCGATCGCAGCCGCGTGTGGTTCGGCGCGACCGTGACCATCGCCGACGAAGAAGACAACCACCGCTGCCTGACGCTGGTCGGCGACGATGAACAGGATGCCGGCGCCGGGCGCGTCGGCTGGAGCGCCCCCATCGCACGCGCGCTGCGCGGCGCCACGCCAGGCGATCTGCGCCGCGTCACCCTGCCGATCGGGGAAAAGGAATGGGAAGTGGTGGCGG
>CAXTOI010000004.1:0-27708 GCA_964245645.1 uncultured Novosphingobium sp.
GACGCCAGGCATATCCGCAGTAATACCAGCCCGGCCCGCGCCACGCCGAATCATACCAGCAATAACGATGTCCGGTAAAAAAAAACGGCGCCAGCAACAGCGGCTGCGCCTGCGCAACGCTGCTCATCGGCACGATACCGGTCACCAACGTAGCCGCCGCCAATGCTGTGACAACAAACCTTCTCATGGGCCTTCTCCTATCAGCGCCGGGCGACCATCAACAAGCCGGCGAATATTACGTCGAACCGGTTGCGGGAAAGAAAATCAGATGCGGCCAAGCACCACCAGGATCAGTACGATGATCAGAATAACCCCGATGCCGCCGGTCGGCGCGTAGCCCCAGCTGCGGCTGTGCCCCCAGGTCGGCAGCGCCCCCAGCAACATCAACACCAGAACGACAAGAAGAATAGTGCCCAACATATCCGTTCTCCCAAATTGTCCCGTTAAAACTCGCGAAGTGGCGGCAATGTTCCGCCGATCGATCCGCCGCCCGGCATCACGGCAGCAGAACCCTGCCATGACGGCGCAGATGATCCCAGGCGGCATCAGCAAACCCCGCGTCCTTGGCATCGCTGGGGATCGGCCGGCCCGCGGACCGGTAGTGGCTGGCATAGCGGCTGCGGAAGGCCACCGTCCGTTGCCCGGTCGACCGGATGCCGTGCCCGCGATGCAGGATCGCGTCCAGAAACAGCCGGTCGCAGATCGGCGCCAGGATTTGCGGAATGTCGAGCCACATGCCGACGACATCGAACGCCGGTCTGTGGATCAGGTAGCAGCTGGTGTCGATATGGCGGCCCGCGTCCTCATCGGCCTCCCTCACCTCCAGAGCGTCGCCGGCCAAGGTGTGGAAGCTGCGAAACGAGCTGCACACCGTGCTCGATGTCTGCCGGTGCAACGCGAGCAGCGAAGCAAGATGGCCGGCATGATACCAGTTGTCGGCATCGAGCCAGGCGATGAAGTCGAATCCTTCCGCCTTCGCCAGCAATCCACCCAACCCACGCGGCGTGTTGCCATTATCATCATGGGCGGTGGGCAGCCTGACGTGCTGCACATCCCAGCCGTCGATCTCGGCCAACGCAAAGCCATCGGCGACCATGACATGCGTCGCGCCCAGTCCCTGATCGAGCACGCTGCGGTGGCACTGCCACAGCACCTCGCGCGGCTCGCGATGATACGGCGTGACCACCGCGATCCGGGCCATCATCCTCCGGTTGTACTAAGCTGAGCCTCGCCTGGTCGAAGCTGCGCCAGCGCGCCGATCTCGCCGGCAAAGGTAAAACTGCCGATGTGCGATAGGACCATCCACGGGCAACTCCACAGCTTCAGCCCCATGCCTCGCACTAACCGGCAAAACATGAAATCCTCGGAAATATATTCGCCGCCGGTCGCGCGCGACGACATGAACTGCAAAATGCCATCATGCCCAACCCCCGGATTCTGCGCGAGAAAAGCACGCAGATCGGCGTCCAGCGTATCGCTCCGGCCTTCGATCCCGGTATCGAAGAACTGCGTCAACCGGTCCGAACAGCCCCGTTCGATGCCGATGCCCCCCGACTTGTAGCGCCGCTGCGGATAATCGGCCTCAAACTGCTCAAGCGTCTCGCGGCGGATCATCATGAACCCGGTCCCCGCCTTCGTCACCTCCACCGGCCGCGACCCGTCGAAGCTGCCGCCCTGGGCCGGGAACAGCAGCAGATCGGTGGCGAAGGCGGGCAGCTCCGCCGCGGCAAAACCTTGCTCGACCGCGCGCGCAACCTTGTCCCAGGCTAGCCGCTTGATCGGGTAAGGCGCCGACACGACTGCATATTCCGGCCCGGACAGCTGCAGGGTGAGCAGCGACAGCACATCGGTCGCCTGAAAGCCGATGTCGCTGTCGATCAGCATCAGATGGGTGGCGTCGGATTGCAGGAACTGGTCGGCGATGGCGTTGCGCGCCTTCATCACCAGCGCTTCGCCCGAGGCGAAATAGAGCTGCACCGCGATGCCCAACTGCGTGCACAGCGCGGCCAACCGGCACAAGGCAAAGGTGAATTCGGCATGACAGCGGCCATCGTACATCGGGCAGCCGACGAAGATCTTCGCACCCTTCAATTGCGCGGCGTCGATCGGTAATTCCACAGGAACCCCCGGCAATTCAGCTCCCGGGATCGACTGCCGTCGCAGCGACCAGCGTATCGATCTGCGCGGTGCAACCATGATCGATCAGGGCCTTGGCGGCGTCGTCGAGGGTCATCGGGCTGGACGGCAGCAACCGGACGACGATAGTCACGCGCCCGGCCCCCTCGATGCGAAACTGGCTACCGTCGGTAACCGGCAAGGCGCTCAATGGCCAAGCCGCCACCGCCTGCCCCGCCCGGAACGCGATCGGCACCCGAGCAGCGCCGGCGCCTGCAATCGTCACGCTTGCCGCAGCGTCGCTGTTCGCGCGCCACAGCGCCAGCGCCTTGACGTTGCTCACACAGAAATTCCCGGCCTTGGCGACATCGACATACCACAGGTTGGTGGGATGCGGCGCGGCCAGATTGCTGCCCCGCGTCGCCCCGGTGCGGGTTTGCCGCGCGCCGGTGTCGGCGATCAGCGCGGCGATGCCGTTGACATTGGCCTGACCCGCGCCGGACACCGGAATCCTGCCCGGGCCACGCAGCACGCGAGTGCCGGTAGCATCGAGCACGGTGAGGACATCGCCTGATTTGAGGACGATCGCCGCGCCCGCCAGGCTCTTGCCGGGCGGAAACGAACTGGCCGATGGCCCGTTCGACCGCACGACGATGGTCGCCGCCTGCGCCTGACCAGCGCTGATGGTAAGCGCAATGGCGGTTGCACCGATCAACACAGAGCCGGGTTTGATCAGCCTATTTCGCATCCAGAACATAATATTTTCTGCCTTTCTGATTGATCAATCGAAACGCCAGCCGGTTCAGCGCCATGTCATGGCTTGCCTGTTCGGCCTTTGCTACCACTTCGGCAACCGCTGCGGCATCGCCATCGCTGGCGCGGCGTGCCAGTTCCGCAAAGCTGTGGCGCTCGGCTGCGGGCATCTGCGGCACCGGCTCATGGATTTCGAGCGCGCTCGCCCGGCCGCTGAGCACCACCCGGCCCAGCGGGCGGAAGATATCGAGCCCGGCCCGCTCGACCACCGGCCCGCTGACCAGCACATTGGTGCCGGTCTGCTTGTTGGCGGATTCGAGCCGCGCCGCGGTGTTCATGGCGTCACCCAGCGCCGTGTATTGAATCCGACCCTCGCCGCCGAAGTTGCCGACGATCGCCTCGCCCCAGTGCAGGCCGACGCGGGTACGGCCGATCGGCGGAACCCCATCGGGCACGCTTTGACGAAATGTCTCGCCGGCCTGATGCATGGCGACGGCCGCCTCTACGGCTCTGCGGCCATCGTCCGGGCGGCTGATCGGCGCGCCCCAGAAGGCGACCACCGCGTCGCCGACAAATTTGTCGATCGTTCCCCCATGCGACAGCACGACGTCGCTGAGCATATCGAGATACCGGTTCAGCAGCGTTGCGACCATTTCCGGCTCGATCGCATGGCTGAGCGCGGTGAATCCTTCGAGATCGGAAAACATCACGAAGATCGCGCGCTTCTCGCCGCTGAGTTGCAGCGAATCCGGGTCGCGCAGAATTTGCTCGGCAATATCGCGCGGCAGATATCTGCCCAGCGCACGCTGCGCGAAGCGGCGCTGCACGAGGCTCATCGCGCCCGATGCCGTCGTCGCGACAAAAGCGGCCATGGACCAGCCTATCACCCAGCCGGCCGCAGGAAGGCCGTAAGTCTCGGTGCCCCGGTATGCCAGCCAAAACGGAATTGCGGCAAGAGCGCCCGCTTCGCCGGCCATGGCCGTCATGCCGGCAAACCCGCGCGGGTTGATGCGCGATACGATCGCTCCGGTAAATCCGCCCGTAGCCACCACGGCAACCGCCATCATCCATAGCGAGCCATTCGAGATCGGCCGCAGCAGCCGTCCATCGAGAATTTGCGCCAGCATCGCGGCAAACAGGTCCATGCCCCAGGTCGAATGCGATTCGCCCTTGGCAGTGCCGCGGCTGAGCGGCGTCTGGAACGTATCGATATCTTCGATATTGCCGCCGATCAGGACATAGCGTCCCCGGATCTGCTGAGCAAAAATCCCTGCTGCTGCCGGCACTGCAAAGATACTGTCGCTGGCAAAATTATCGATCGGGATCGTGGCATAGATCGGCTCATCCTTTTCGGCTGGGCGGCGATAGGCCAGCGAGCCTTGATAATCGCCGAATTCGCCCGCACCCGGGATCATCGCATTGGGAAGGCGCAGCGGTTCACCCGGCTCCCGGCTCGCCCAACGCCGCATGACATTGTCGGAATCGGTTTTCAGCATGATGCTGGCGGAATGGACGTGCGGCCCGGCAATCATGCTCATGAACCGGTCGAGGAACTCGACCTGCCGATACATTATCTTGTCGTTGCCCAAGGCAGCATGGGCCAGATATGTCGGCGTATGCATCCGGCGGAATGCAGCGATCAGCAAGGGATCGTCGGCTTGCTGCTGGTCTATCAGGACATCGATGCCAATCGCCTTGGCGCCCATTGCGTCGAGCCGGGTCAATGCCTTGGCCAGCGTGGTACGATCGAGCGGCGATCGCTTGCCGGTGGCGATCAGCGTATCGTCGGTGTACGGCACCAGCACGATGCGGGGATCCTGATGCACCAGCGGCGCGCTGACGACGACGCGCGCGTCGAACAGCGCATGCTCGGCATCGAGCAACAATGGCAGATGCCAGCTGTAGCGCGCCACCAGCACCGCAACCGCCAGCGCCACGATCGCCAGCACGACCTGCATCGCACCCATCTGACGGACGATCTTCGCGACGGTCGCGAGCACCGGCGCCATAAGCTTGGGCGCGCCCCTGGCCGGCGGGTTCATTGCGTCGTGAGGGGCTTGGTCGCGTCGCCGACGATGGCGAAGGCCGCCCAGTAATAAGGGTGCGATGTCAGCGGATCGTCCATCAGCCGGATCTGCGCCGATTGCATGGCATCGCCCAGGCTGTGCCCGATCCCCGACTGGAAAATACCGGTCATCAGCCGCGTCGTGGCGTTGAAATCATCGGGCACCGGCCAGTGGCTGGCAACGACGCCGCGCGCCCCAGCGCCGACGAAGGCGCGCACCAGGCCGTCGAGCGCGAAATTGCCGCCCGTGGTCAGCCCCGCTTCGCGCGTGGCAAAAGCGCTGGCCGCGCCTGCGGTATCGCAGGCGGACAGGATCACGGTGTCGGCATTGAGGCGCAGGTCGAAGATATCCCTGAAGCTCAGCAACCCAGCGGAAGCCCCCTGGCCGAACGAGGTCACCAGCGCGGGCCGCGCCGCGCAGCCGGGCCGGGGCGCGGTGACCAGCCCATGGGTGGCGAACTGGACGACGCGGAAATCGGCCAGATCGGTGCGCGCCTTCAACGCCGTGTCACTAAAGGCGTTGCCGGTCTCCACCTCGTTGCCGCGGCCGCCGATCAGCCGCGCCGCCAGCGACAGTTCGGCGCCGCTGACCGGATGATTCCAGGTGGCGAGCGGCCAGTCGCAGGGATCGCGGGTCGGGGCCAGCGCCTGTGCGGCGGCAGCGCTCAGCGGCGCGTTCTGGCCCAGCCCGAGGAACCGCCGCGGCGCCTGCGAAAAGGGCGTCGTGCGGATATCGAGGAACGATCCGGCCGACACCGCGGTGGTGACGATATGGTCGCGGCCCAGCCACGCCACGCCGGTGAAATCGAACGCATCGGCGCCCGGCAGAAGCTGGCGCGCGGTATAGGCGGCGATGCCATCGTCGGCGGTGACCAGCAGATTGGCCGGCAGTTTCAGCAAGGCGCCGTCGGGTTCGAAAATCAGGTGGCGCGTTGCGGCCAGTTCAGCGGCGACCGGGCCGAACAGCAGCAGATAAAGCCGCCGCGCCGAAGCCAGGTCGAACGGGTTGGTCACCAGCTGGTTGTTCTGCTCCAGCGCAATGCTGTCGCGGATCGCATTGACGATGGTCTCCAGCTCGGCAGGGCTGGCACCGATCCGGAAGACGCGCGCTTCCCCCGCGCGCGCCCAGATCGCGAAACTCGCATCGCCCACCAGCACCAGCTTGTAATAGGCTTCGTCGGGTTTCAGCGCGCTTTGCAGGCCGGCGAGCGTCACCGTCTGGTTGGCCACCGCGCGGTAGCGCGGAAAGGCCACCATCCGCGCCACGACAGCGGTCTGGCGGTTCGCCACATCCTGTCGCCGGGCCAGCGCCGCGGTCAGCAGCCCCCCGCCGCTCGTCGCGGCCAGCAATGGATCACCGCCTGGCCTGGCATGCTCGGGATCGGACAGCCGGGCAATTTCCTGGTCGATCGTCACCAGATTGCGGCCCAGTTCGACCGACTGGCGGAACAGGTCGGACGCGGCATCGCTGCCGGCCGACAATTCGCGGGCCAGCACGGCCTGGGTTCGGGCCACGCCGGGTCGCACCAGCGCCTGCGTGGCGATAAAAAAGTCCGCTGCGGCGCCGGATTGCTCGGGATGAGCCACCAATGCGTCGAAGTAAGGCCCGATCAGCGGCCGCAGCGCCTCGCTGCCGCCGACCACACCGGGGGCGATCCGCGCCAGTTCGCGATATTCGGCGAGCGCGGGAGCGGTCTTGCCATGGCCCGCCAGCGCGGCGGCCAGACGCGCCCGCGCCGCCAGCAGCGCGGCCGAATCGGGATATTGCAGGGCGTCGATCGCCAGCGCCTGGCGCAGATCGGCTTCGGCGGCATCGGGCCTGCCGTCGGCATCGGCGAGGCTGGCCAGCGCGGTGGCGACATCGGCCCGCAACCACGCCATCGACAGCACCTGCCCACCACGCACCGCGTCGAACTGCGCGAGCGCGCTGGCCAGATCGGCGCGCGCCTTGGCGCTGTGCCCGGTCAAGCGCGCCGCTTCGCCGTGCAGATAGGCCGCCTGGGCATCGAGCAGGCTGGCCCGTTCCCGATCGGACAATGGCAATTGCCCGCCCCAGAAGCGGTTGCGCGCCGTGCTGTCCAGTTCCAGGCGCTGCGCCAGCGGCTGGTCGATGTAGCCGCCGGCGACACGCGTCGGGGTAAAGCCCGCTTCCTGCGCGCGCGCGCGCAGCGGCGCATCGAGGATGGCGATAGCGCCGGCCGGGTCATGCTCGTTCAGCCGGTGCATGGCCGTGAGATTGCGGTACAGGCGCGAAAACGCCGGGTCGCCGCCCGTGCTGGCATGATCGGCGCGCACGAACAGCGCGTCGGCCTCGGCATAATTACCCAGGATCGATTGCGTTGCGGCCAGATTGACGAGATATTCGGCCGGGCGCGTTGCGCCCGGCTCGCCCAGTTGCGACCTTGCGACCAGGCGGTCGAAGAACTCGGAGGCATCGGGATAGCTGCCGTCGTTGGCATGGACGTAGGCCGCGTTCAGCGCCTGGGCAGGATCGAGCCGCCCGGCCTGAACCTGGGCGAGCGCGGCGGGATCGTCGGCGCCGATTACCGCCACGCTGATGTCGCCGGGCACCTGGCGGTCACTCACCAGGCTGCGCAGCCCCAGTTGCACGGCCGAATCATATGCGACCAGCCCCGATGCAGCATAGGTCGTACCGTTGGCCGCAAGCGCGTAGATGATGCGCGTCAGCCCGGTCGTCCCATCGCGGCAGGTGCGGCTGCGCAGCCGCGGCAATCCGGCGACTGTCACGGCCGCGGCCGGGTCGCATGCCGCGCTGCCCCCGGCAAGCTGCGCCATGACTGCGTCATCGGCCGGATTGCTGGTCCGGAAGGCGTACAGCGTCGCCACCGGGCTTGCCGCATCGCGACAGACGACATCGTAGGCGCGGTCGAAAATCGTGCGATAATGGGCATCCTCGGTGCGCAACTGGGCGGTGCACAGCACACCCTGGCTGCCGATGCGGAAGCTGTCGGCAGCGGACACCGGCCCTGGCCCCGATGTCGCGCGCGCCCGGGCCGGAACCGCCAGCAGCAATGCCGACAAGCCCAGCAGCCGGGCCACGGCACGGAAAAGGCCCGCGCGGGTCGTCATGGCGCTCTGTGTCCCCACAGGCTGGAATTGCCATTGCTGGTCACCGGTTCGGTAACCGGCGGCGGGGTGGTGACGAGATGGTCGTTGATCATGCTCTGGGTAATCTGCGGCGGATGCAGCCCCCCGCTGGCGGCGGCAAGGGCTGCCAAAGCCGCCTCGGCCCGCTTCCTGCGCTCATCGGGTGTGTCGAGGCCGGGCTGGTCGGGCAGGTTCGCCTCGATCGCATTGGTCACATCCGCGATCGGACCGACGGCGAACCCTAGCGTCACGATATTGCCGACATACGTCAGCCGGTAATTCGCCGAGGCCGCCAATGTGCCCTGAACGATATCGTAAACGCCCGCAGGCGAGGTGATCGTGGCGGTGCTGGCCAATTGCCCGGTCAGGCTGTCGCCATTGACCAGCCCCGGGGTACCGGACCCGCCCGGTCCGGTCACGACATAGGTGAACAGCGGATCGGCTGCCCCCACCTGGCGCGCCTGCGGGTTGGCGGTCACCGTGATCGAACGCGGCACGATGGTCAGCGCCATGGCATTGCCGGCCGCCTGCACGAAGCTGAAGCTGTAATTGCCGCTGTCGGCGGCAAGACCCGAGCCGGTGACGGCGTAGATGCCGACATTGCTGGCCGATGTCGCGGCAGTCGCATAGCCGGCGCTGCCGCTGGTGATGCCGGCCAGCGTATCGCCGTTGACCAGGCCTGCCGCGCTTTCGGTTCCGGTGAGGCCGGCTGGGACATTGCCGTAGATCGAGCTGAGCGGATTGGCGGTGTAAGTGATGGTGACGGCGGCCGGAGTGATCGCCAGCGCGGTTGCGTTGGCGGGTGCTTGCACGAAACCAAAGGTGTAATTGGCGCTGGTGCCCGTCAGTCCGCCGCCGGTGATCGCATAGCTGCCGACATTGGCGGCGGTGGTGGCAGTCGTGGTGTATGTCGCAGCGCCGCTGGTGACGCCGCCCAGCGTGTCGCCATTGGCCAGGCCGGTGACGGTTTCGGTGCCCGACAGCGCCGGGTTACCCGCGCCATAGATCCGGCTGGCCGGGTTCGCGGTGTAGGTAATCGATAGCGTGGCCGGATTGACCGTCAGGGCGGTGGCGTTGCCCGGCGCCTGGACGCTGGTCAGCATATAGTTGGCGCTCGTCAGGCCGATCCCCGAACCGTCGATCGCGTAACTGCCGACGTTGCTGGTCGCGGTGGCCGGGCTGCTCCATAGCGCCGTGCCGCTGGTCACACTCTCGGCACTGTCGTTGTTGACGAGGCCGGTCAGCACGGCGCTGCCGGTCAGGCCGGTTGGCGTCTGGCCATAGGTCGAACCGGCGGGACTTGCGGCATAGGTCAGCGTCAGCGCGGCCGGGGTGATCGACAGGCCGACATCGTTGGTGACATATGTGATGGCGTAATTGCTTGCCGCGCCTGACCCGAACTGCGCGGCGGAGCCGTTCAGCGCATAGCTGCCGACTCCCGAGCCCGATGTGGCCGGCGAGGTCACCGTCTCGCTGCTGACACTGTCGCCATTGACCAGCCCGGTGGTGGCGGTCGCTGCGCCGGCGGTGGCGGTATCGGTGGTCACGGCGATGCCGCCGTAGATCCGGGATATGGGATCGGCGGTCAGCGTCAGCGCGCGTTGGACGATCGTCAGCGCGGTGGCGTTGCCGGCGGCCTGCACGAAGCTGAAGCTGTAATTGCCGCTGTTGCCTGCCAGACCGGAGCCGGTGATGGCATAGCTGCCGACGTTCGACAGCCCGGTTGCGGTAGTGGCGAAGCCGGCGGTGCCGCTGGTCACGCTGCTTATCGTATCGCCGTTGACCAGCCCCGACGCGCCGGTGGCGCCCGATGTTCCGGAGGGCATATTGCCATAAATTGCACTCAGCGGGTTGGCGGTATAGATGATCGTGGCCGCCGCCGGGGCGATCGCCAGCGCCGTGGCATTGCCCGCCGCCTGGGCAAAGCTGTAGGTGTAATTGCTGCTGCTGCCGGCGAGCCCGCTGCCGATAACCGCATAATTGCCGACATTCGCGGTGGCCGTGGCGGCGGTAGTGAAGCCGGCCGCACCGCTGGTGACGCCGGCCAGCGTGTCGCCATTGACCAGCCCGGTTGCCGTTTCCATGCCCGACAGCGCCGGGTTCGCCGCGCCATAGGCGCGGCTGGCAAGGCTGGCGGTGTAGACGATCGCCAGCGCGGCGGGGTTGACCGTCAACGCCGTGGCATTGCCCGGCGCCTGGAGACTGGTCAGCGTGTAATCGGCGCTGGCAAGCGCGATCCCCGAGCCGGCGATGGCATAGGTGCCGACATTGCTCGCCGCCGTGGCCGGGCTGGTCCACAGGGCCGTGCCGCCGGTCACGCCGGCAGCGGTATCGCCATTGACCAGCCCGGCAAGAGCAGTGCTGCCGGTCAGCCCGGCAGGCACCTGGCCATAGATCGATGTGCCCGGAGCGGCGGTATAAGTCAGCGTCAGCGCCGCCGGGGTGATGGTGAGGCCTGCTGCGTTGGCAGCATAGGTGATCGCATAATTGCTCGCCAGCCCCGCGCCGAACTGCGCGGCCGAACCATCCAGCGCATAGCTGCCGACCCCCGAGCCCGAGGTGGCCGGCGAGCTTACCGTCTCGCTGGCGACACTGTCGCCGTTGACCAGGCCGGAACTAACGGTCGCCGGGGCGGGGGTGACGCTGTCGCTGATCGGATTGGCGCTGCCGTAGATGCGCGACAAGGGGTTGGCGGTCAGCGTCAGGGCGCGTTGCACGATCGTCAGCGCGGTGGCGTTGCCCGGCGCCTGCACGAAGCTGACGCTGTAATTGACGCTGTTGTCCGATAGGCCCGAACCGATGACGGCGTAGGTGCCGACATTGCTGGCCGAGGTTGCGGCGGTGGCAAAGCTGGCGGTGCCGCTGGTAATGCTGTCGAGCGTATCGCCGTTGACGAGGCCGGACACGCTTTCGGTCCCCGACAGGCCGGTAAGCCCATTGCCGTAGATCGAACTCAGCGGGCTGGCGCTGTACGTGACCGTGGCCGCGGCCGGGGTGATCGACAGGCCGGTAGCGTTGGCGGCATAGGTGATCGTGTAATTGGTGGCGAGACCGGCACTGAACTGCGCGGCCGAGCCATCGAGCGCATAAGTGCCGACGTTCGACCCCGGCGTTGCCGGCGTCGTGACCGTCTCCATGCCGATGGTGTCGCCGTTGACTAACCCGGTGGTGGCCGTGGCCGGGGTAGCGGTGGCGGTATCGCTGGTCGGATTGGCGCTGGCATAGATCCGCGACAACGGATTGGCGGTCAAGGTCAAGGCGCGGGGCACGATCGTGAGCGCCGACGCATTGCCCGCCGCCTGGGCAAAGCTGAAGCTGTAATTGCCGGAATTGCCCGACAGGCCCGAGCCGGTGATGGCATAGGAGCCGACATTGCTGGTGGAGGTCGCAGCGGTGGCGAAACTTGATGAAACGGCGGTCACCGATGCCAGCGTATCGGCGCCTTGCAGGCCGATTGCGCTGATTGCGCCTGACAGACCCGAGATCGTCGTGCCGTAAATGGCCGATGCCGAATTGGCTGCATAGATGACTGCGAGGGCAGCTGGAGAAATCGTGCCCTGAGCCGTGCGCAGCGTGATACTGTAATTGCCGCCATCGTTACCGTCGTTGACGACATAGCCCGGATTGACGGCCAGCGTGCTGCCGTTGATGCCCATGACGTTGGCGGAGGTGAAACTTTGCGTCAGGCTGGTAACGCTATCCATGCCGAACAGGCCGGAGACCTTCACTGCGCCCGTGGACCCGGTGGTGGCATTGTAGCTGCGCGAATCGGTCACCGCGGCCAGGGTCAGGGCCGCCGGGGTGATCGTCCCTTGCGCGCTTTGCAACGTGACGCTGTAATTCCTGCCGCCATTGCCGTCTTCGATGACATAACCCGAATCGACCGCCAGCGTGCTGCCGTTGGTGCCCAGGGCGTTAGGGGAGGTGAAGCTTTGCGACAGGCTGGTTACGGAGTCTTCACCGTACAGGCCCGATGCCAGCACCGCGCCGGTCGAACCGGTCGTCGCATTGTAGACTCGCGTGTCGCTGCTTGCAGCCAGCGTCAGGGGGGCCGGGGTGATGGTCAGGGTGCCCGGCGTGGTCGATGGCACGAAGTCATAGCCGAGCTGGTTCGAATAAAGCCCGCCGGCATAAGTCAGATCGACGGTGCCGGCATTTTTGGTCAGCCCGGCGACCTGCGCGGTGCCGAAGGTCAGCGAGGGCTGCGCACCATAGGTGGTGACGCCGACATCAGGCGTCTGCGCATCATATTGCACTGTCAGGCTGCCGGGCTGCACGCTGATCGGCGTCAGGAACGCCTCGAGCAGCGGCGTGGTCTGCCCCTGGTACTGCCGCCAGGCGAGCCCCTGCCCGCCGGTGGTATCGATCGTGAAGCCGGCGAAGCTGGCCGACTGCAGCGTTTGTGCGGTGGTCAGCCCGAGAGCGCCGCTGCATGCCCCGGAATAGCCGGTCGAGCCGCAGCCACCGCTTTGCCCGGTCATTTGAGTGTCCCAGTAGGAGCTGGTGACGGTGGGGCCGGTCGCATTGGTGCTTTGCCCTACCAGCCCGCCGGCCAGCGTACCGCTGACCGCGCCATTGGCGTAGGAGCCGACGATCGTACCCTCGTTGTCGCCCACCAGCCCGCCCGCGGCCTGGGCGCCGGAAATGGCAACGGTCGCGTAGGATTGCGTGACGGACCCGATCGTGCCGCCCGACGTGCCATCGGAATTGAGCCCGACCAGGCCTCCCACTGCGGTCGAGCTTGACGCCTGGTTCACGGTGATCGTCCCGGTGGCGAAGGAGTTGCTGATCTGGCCGGCATTCACCCCCGCCAGCGCGCCGGTATGCCCGTAAAAGCCGACAGGAAGATCGAGTTCGCCCTCGGTGATAGCGATGTTGGACAGGCCCAGATTTCGGATCGTGCCGTAATTCTGCTGAATCAGCCCGACATCGCTGATTTCGGCGCCGGGGGCCATGGTCAGGTTCGACAGCACATGGCCGCCGCCTTCCAGCACGCCGGTAAACGGCGGATCGGACAGTTCGCCGCCCAGCGGCATGAACCCACCCGTGTCCCAGATGTCGGTCGTGCCGCCGGTGCCACGCAGGTCGATGTTCTGCGTGACGGTGTAATTGCCGGCCAGATTGAGATCGATCAGCTGGACCTGATGCGCGCTTAAAATGTTTGCCACGCCGAATTGCGCAACGGGTATTTCCCATGTGCCTACCGGCCGGGTGTCGTCATTATCGTAGACCCAATTGCCGGGGGTGAAGTTGCCGTAAGCCTCGGAGCCGAAAGCATAGTTTTCGCTGTCAGTCTGCTCCGGATTGCTGGTGACGGCATTGAGATTGGTGGTTGTGCCGCCGTCGGTGCCGATGCCGGCCGACTGCCCGGTGGAATAGCTGTCCCAATAGGAATTGCTGATCGTGCCCCCGTTATAGCCGGCAAATCCACCGACGTTGCTGCCGCCCGTCGTCTGAACCGAACCGCTGGCCCAGCTTTCGCTAATCACGCCGGAATTTGAACCGACAAGGCCGCCTACAGCCGTACTATCTGCTCCCGTGACAACATTGCCCGTAGCGTAAGCGTGGCTGATCGAAATACCGGCCTCGGCCATCCCCACCAGTCCACCGACGTAAGCGCTGCCTGAGCCCGCCGTGACATTCCCGGTCGCATAGACGTCGCTCAGCGTGCCACCACCCGGCATGTACCCGATCAGCCCCCCGACCGCGCTGGCCCCATTTACAACGTCGGTCACTGCGCCGGTAGCGAAGGCGTTGGTGATCGTCGCTCCGCTGGCAAACCCGACGAGTCCGCCGACGAATGACCCACTGCCTGCCACCGCCGTATCGCTGTGTACTTTCGTAAACGTTACGTTGCTGCCATAGTTAACGATCCCGACAAAACCGCCGACATAATCAACACCGGATACCGCACCGCCGCTGATGTAGCTGTTACTGATGCTGATGTTGTCCGCAACTGTCGTATTGTATAGCGCGACACCGCCAACCAATCCACCGACGTAAGAAGCGCCCGTTATCTGCGGGTCAATCAAGCCAACATTACGGACTATTATTTGCGCGCCGGTTCCGGCACCCAACGCCCCAAAGAGTCCGCTGTCAGAGTGAATATCGTTAATCATCAAATTGATGATCGTATGGCCCAAACCATCAAATTTTCCGGTAAATCCATTTCCATAGGTCCCGATCGGCACGAATCCCGCCCCATCGTTCCAGCCCTGCGTCGCGCTGGCGTCGATGTTTTTTCCCAGCGCAAAGTTTTGCGACAGGGTGCTGCCGACCAGCTGCAATTGATCAATATTATCCACAAGCTGGTACGCGGTCGCGGTCCCAGCCTTGACGCCCGCCGTAAAATCAGTCGGCGTGCCCAGGCTGGCCGGGTTGTAATAGATATCGATCTGGCTGCCCGGCAGGTTCAGCGCACCACTCGCCAGCGTTACCGTCCCCGTCCCGCTGCCCAGATCATCCGCCCACAGATGTACATAGGCGCCGCTGCCGCTTGCGGTAATGCTACCCGACACATCGATCGAGCCGTCCGCCTGGACATAAAGCGGCGTATTATCGATCAGATTCAGCGAACCGCCCAGAGCGAACGTGCCGAGGTTGGTCACCAAGACGCCGCCCGCGCTGGCTGCGGTGCCGGCGGTGTTGCCCGTGCCCGCGATGAAGCCGGCATCCAGATTGGCGTGCGCCGTGCCGGCGAAATTGAAGGCGTTGTTGCTCATATCGATGAAGATATTGCCGCCCAGCGCGTTGCCGCCATTGCCGCTGCCCACGCCGCCATCGGCAAAAGCGTCCAGCGACATGGTCACATCGGCGTTCAAGGCGCCGCCGCCGGTCGCGGCCAATCGGACCGTCCCGGCCGTTGCATTGCCGCCGCTGCCGGCTTGGTCCGGGCCGCCGACGGCGATGGCGCTGACCAACAGGCTGGTGTTGGTAATTGCGATCGACCCGCCGCCAGCCAGCAGCTGGGCCGTCCCGGCAACCGCGCTGCCGCCGCCGGATCCTTCCCCGTCGCCCCCGATCGCATCGGCTTCGATGATCAGATCGTTGCCATGATCGAGGGTAATCGACTGGTTTGCGCCGGTGACCTGCACCGTCGCGGTGCCGCCCGTGGCGTTGCCCCCCTGGGTGCCATATCCCTTCGCATTTCCACCCGTGCCCGTCGCGGACGAGACGCTTGCAAATTGGGAACTGCCCGTCGATCCGCTGGTGTTGGTGGTGATCGCTCCGCTTGCCCCCAGCGTGCCGATCAGGGCCGTACCGCCGGTGGCATTGCCGCCGTTGCCCGAATAGGCGGGCGATACGCCGCCCGTGGCGTCGGCATAGGCGGATATGCCCTCTACCCCCGCCACGGTGATCGTGCCGGCCACGGCGATGACCTGCGCGGTGCCCCCGATTGCATCGCCCCCGGTGCCGTAATAGGCCTCCGGCAATGTCATGTTCGCCGCGGTCGCGCTGGCCGAGGCGACGATCGCGCCACTGACACCGACGCCGATCGTGCCGCCGAGTTCTGCCGAAATCAGGGCGGTGCCGCCGGTGGCCTGGCCGCCGACGTTATAGCCGTCGATGCCGCTGATGGCATTGGCCTCCACGGCAATGCCCTTGCCCGCGGTCAGCATGGCTGAGGGCCCGCTCACCATGAGAAAAGCCAATCCGCCGGATGCGGTGGCGCCGTCGTTCTGCCCCGGAGACGTCAGGGCCGCATAGGAGCCGGTGGCGTCGCCGTTGGCGTCGACCGTCAGCTTGCCGCCGATATTCAGTTCGCCGGCATTTACCGAGACCGTGGCGAAGCCGCCACGGGTAGCGACCGACCCGTCATTTGCCGCGCCGCTGCCCCACGAGCCGGTGGCGCTGACCAGTGCATTGCCGGCGACCGTGACTGAGCCATTCGCTTGCAGGAGAGCGTTCCCGCCCGTGCCGGCGAGCGCATCGTTCGATGTCGCGGTCAAGTCGCCGTTGACACCCAGCGCCGCGGCATTGGCGCCGACGGCAAGACGCGTGCCCGCGGCCGCCCCGACATAGGCCGACTGCGTGGCGCCATCGCTGCTGCTGTCGGCGGTGACGGCAAGGTTGCCGCCCACCGACAGCGTACCCGCGCTCGCAAAGACCTCCGCGTTGCGCGCGATGACCGTCAGGCCGGAGGCGAACGACATGCTCAAGGCCGGATCGGTGACGGCTGCCGCGTCGGTGGAGACGGCATAGGTGTTGGAGGTGTAATTGCCCCCGCCCACGGTCAGGCTGGCAGCGCCGCTGCCCGCACGCCCGGCCACCACCGGATTGCCCGAGCCGGTGTCGGCGATATTGCTGCCTGCCGACAGGACGATTTCATTGCCGTCGACCTTGGCGGCATCGGCTACGGCAAAGCCGATCGAGCCCCCTGCTGCGATCGCCATCGAGACGGCGTTGTTCTTGGGCACGGCAACCATATAGACGCGCTGGTAACTGCCGCTGGGATCGGTGTTCGGTCCGCCGGTGCTGCCGGTGTGCACGAAAGTGTTGTCGGCAACGGTCGTGCCGGCCGAGACGGTGATGTTGAACAAGCCGTGGCTGTCCACCGCGAAGCTGGCACTCTCCGCCGCGACCAGCGCCACCGAGCCGGCCACGCTGATCGTGCCGCCCTGGTCGATCTGCGGGGCGATGGCGACGATGTAGTTCGACTGGCCGGAACTCAGCGCCTTGATACTCGCGCCGGGTTGAATGGTGATGGCGCTGGTGCTGCCGGCGACGCCGGCAAAGCTGAATTCTTCGGCGCCTGAGGTGGTGGTGATGAAATTGCCCTTGGCGTCGATCACGGGGTCCGAGGTGGTCAGAACCAGCCCGCCGACATTGAATGTCGCGGTCGATCCGATCAGCAATCCGCCGGGGCTGTAGAACCACACCCTGGCGTTGGCAGCGCTGGTGACCGCGCCGTTGAAGGCGACGGTGCGCGTGAGGTCGTTTGGAATAATCCGGTTGAGGACGGTGTAGAACCCCGTCCCCGCCGCGCCGACAAAGCTGACGGTTTGGCCGGCGGGCAGGAAATCGATCGCACCCCCGCCGATCGCGGTATCGGTCGGGGTCCAGTCGATCGTGGTGACGGGGGTCTTGGCAGAGATAGTGATCGTCTGGGTGTTGCCCGAACTGCCGATCGTGGCGCCGCCGTGAGCCACTACCGCACTGCCCGAAAAACCGGCCGCACAAGCGACCGGCACGGCAATCGGCGTTGACAGCAGCAGCGCCACGGTTCCACGCGACACTCCGGGCAGCCAGCAGGCAAAAGGCGCCTTGCGCATCAGCGGTATCTCCAAGGCAGGATTCTGGCGGTGAGTGTAGCCAGGAACAGCGGGGCGGGTCGATTGATATCGCCGGGCAAGGTACTCACCGGAATGGCGGCAGCAACATCAAGCTGTGCGCCGCCGGCGAAATAGCCGCGCACACCCGCGCCCAGTGAATGCAGTTCCTGCGGGTTGTGCACGCCGACCAGCGCCGCGTGGTGCCGCCACGCCCAGCCATTATCGGAAAACCCGTAAGGCTGCAGCGTCAAATGGCTGTCGGCACTGAACCGCAGCGCCGGCCCGCGCACCTCCACGGCGAACGCCGCGCCATTATCGCCGACGATCGCGCCGGGCGCAAAGCCGCGCCCGACGGTATAATTGCCCAGCGAAAACTGCTCGAAGCCCAGCACCGGTGCCGACGCCACCTGCACCCTGGGCGCGAGCGACAGATCCAGCCAGCGCAAGGGGTGCACATCGAGGTCTCCCGAGGCGCGAAACACCGTTGCCTCCGGATGGCCGATGAGAACACCCGTGCACAGCATGGCGCCGGCGACGCACTCGGGGCTGGTGCCGAACAGCGAAAAGCCGTGGCGGATTTCGGCCGTGGCATTGATCCGCCACAGCACCGTAACCTCCGGGCCCCGCCCCTTCATGTCCATCGTATCGAGATCAAACCGCAGATAGCCGACCCGCAAATGATCGCGGCTGAGCGGGCCTAGCGTGACCGAAGTGACATATTGGTTGACGAAATCGAGCCCCAGCGCGCCGTGCAGATTGAACGCCTGGCTGCGCACGAGCGGGTACAGCGCCTCGGCGTTGGCGAACAGCGTATGCGCATCGACCTTCGGATCGGGAGCGGGCAGCACGGGCCGGGTCACCGCATAGGTCACGTGGCCGGACAGCTGCAATCCACCGGCGCCCAGCATGAACGCATGGCCGATCTGGTAAATCTGCTGCTTGCGGAACTGAACCGTCGAATAGACCGACAGCGTGGTCTGGTCGCCCAACCCGGTCAGGCCGTCGAAGGTCGCCTGCAATTGGCCGCCGACGCGCCCGCTGCTGGGGGCAGCGAGATCGGTGCCGGTAAAATCGAGCGCCATCGGCGTGTCATCGACCCGCACCTCGGCGATCATGTTGCCCGCGCCCGTCGCCGACGGTTTGAGCGTCAGATGGATATCGTAGCCCGGAATGTCCTGCGCCAGCAGCACGCTGCGCTCTGCCTGAAAGCGGTTGAAGATCTGTCCGTTGGCGAGATGCCTGAGATACGCCTCCAGCAGGCCGGCGTTGCGCCCCGGTTGTCCGATCACCCGGATCGAGGTGACCCGCGCATACAGCACCTCGAACCGCACTTCGCCGTTGGCGATCCGCTGGACCGGCACTTCGACCGCGGCGATATAGCCCATCGCCCGCAGCGACGTGGCCGCCGCATCGCGGATGCGGCAGACGATCCTGATCGGCTGCTCGGTGCCGACATAGGACTGCCAGCTGTCAGCCACCGCTGCCTCGGCGACGGGCCCAAGATGGGCAAAAACCGCCTTGGTGATCCTTATCCTGATATTGGCATAGCCGGGATCATCGAGCGCGCAGGGCGAGCGCTCGATGGCGTCATCGACATGCAGGCGATGCTGTCGCAGCGCGGGTGGATTGGGCTCGATCGGCGGGGCGCCTGCCTGCAATTCCTCGCGCGTGGGCAAGGAGGACGGCGGGACCTGCGCCAGCGCCGGAGCGGCTGCCGCCAGCACCAGCGCCGCGCCGAGCCAGAATCGAATTGCCCGGAGCATATTCATCTATTGCAGCCCGGCTGCATCATTACCGCACGATCATGGAAATTGCGTGTCGAAAGTAAACGAATGCCGCCACGACTCTATATTCCCCTGACCCGCGCCCGATTATACGAGTTTTATCCCGTGAATTCCAGCCTTGGACTATTCACACCGCTCGTCGTCAAGAGCCACTCTACGTAATCATGCATAAGCATAATAGTTGAGCCCAGCCAAGTGCCGGATCGTCTCGACCAAAGCTCTCGCGTAGCGGGGCACCGGTTTGTTCACCTTGCCGAAAATATCTCTGCTGGTGCATTCGCAGCGGTTGCAATCCTTACGGTTTTGCCGGACTACTCGCGCCCGGATCGCACTTACCCGTCGCAGCCCAGGCACTAGAACCTGGAGATAGACTGCAAACGAGCCTGATTGTCCAAGAACGTGTTTTGATGAGCTTCAATCAGCCACAAGCCAGGGAGAGGGTTAATGGCAACTTCTGATCATGTCGATTTCAATGCATTCATGTCCGGGGTCAACCGGCGCAACCCGCATCAGCCCGAATTCGTCCAGGCGGTGCAGGAAGTTGCCGAAGACATCTTCGATTTCATCCAGGACAAGGAAGATTACCACCAGCAACAGATCCTGCGGCGCATCGCCGAACCTGACCGGGTCGTGTCGTTCCGCGTGTGCTGGGAAGACGACAAGGGCAATATCCGCGTTCAGCGCGGCTGGCGGGTGCAGAACAACAATGCCATCGGGCCCTACAAGGGCGGTATCCGCTTTCACCCCTCGGTCACCGAAAGCGTGCTGAAGTTCCTGGCCTTTGAACAGACTTTCAAGAACGCGCTGACCGGCCTGCCGATGGGCGGCGGCAAGGGCGGCTCGAACTTCAATCCCAAGGGCAAGAGCACGCGCGAAATCATGCGCTTTTGCCAGAGCTTCATGACCGAACTCTATCGCCACATCGGCGCCGACATCGACGTGCCGGCCGGCGATATCGGCGTGGGCGGGCGCGAGATCGGCTATATGTTCGGCCAGTACAAACGCATCACCAACCAGTTCACCGGCGTGCTGACCGGCAAGGGGCTGGAATGGGGCGGCTCGCTGATCCGTACCGAGGCGACCGGTTACGGCGCGGTGTATTTTCTGGCCAACATGCTGGCGATGAAGGGCGATGATCTTACGGCCAAGACCGCGGTGATCTCGGGCTCGGGCAATGTCGCCACCCATGCCGCGGAAAAGATCGTGCAACTGGGCGGCAAGGTGCTGACGCTGTCCGATTCGGGCGGCTATATCCATGATCCCGATGGCATCGGCCAGGACAAGATCGACTGGGTCAAAACCCATAAAACGCATCGCCGCGGCCGCATCGAGAATTATGTCGAGGCATTCAAGGGCTCCAGCTTCCACGCCGGCCAGACCCCCTGGCAGGTACCCTGCGATGTCGCCCTGCCCTGCGCGACTCAGAACGAACTGCTCGGCGATGACGCGCGTGCACTGGTCGCCAACGGCGTCAAGGCGGTGTCCGAAGGCGCCAACATGCCGACCAATCTGGAAGGCGTCCACGTGTTCAAGGCCGCGCGTATTCTCTACGCGCCGGGCAAGGCATCGAATGCCGGCGGGGTTGCGGTATCGGGCCTCGAAATGAGTCAGAATTCCGGCCGGCGCTCGTGGAAGGAAGACGAACTCCAGCAGATGCTCAAGGACATCATGGCCGGCATCCACAAGAGCTGCGAGGAATTCGGTTCTACGACAGACGGCAGCCAGCGCGGCGGCTACATCGATTACGTCAAGGGCGCCAACATCGCCGGCTTCAAGAAGGTCGCCGATGCAATGCTGGCGTTCGGCGTCGTTTGATACCAAGGAGCGGATGCCCTGACCCATGAGGAACCAGGACATCCGCCCCTTGGTATGATCGCAACCGGACAGCATCATGGATGAACCTACCCGCGGCAAGCGCCGTTTTGCGCTGCAGGCCGTAAATGCCGCACGCCAGACGACGATTGCCAATACCACGCTGAGCCAGATGGCCGACCAGAAGGCGAGCATCCTGATGGGCGCCACCTTCCTGGTATTCACGGTCACGCTGGGCCAGGCGAGCCGGGGAGGCGCCGCCATGGTCCCGCTGCTCATCATGGGCGCCTTCGCCTTTGTCGCCGCCTGTTTTGCGGTTGCCGTGGTGATGCCGTCCGTGCGTTCGAAACGACCGCTGAGCGATCGGCCGAACTTGATGTTTTTCGGGGTGATCAGCCAGTTTGAAGAGGAAGAATATATCGAGCGGATGCTCGACAGCCTTGCCGATGACGAAAGCATGTACCGCCTGATGTTTCGCGATGTCTGGCAAAACGCGCAGGTGCTTCAGCACAAGAAATACCGCCTGCTGGGGTACGCCTATCGCACCTTCCTGACCGGGCTGATTGCGTCGGCCGTGGTGTTCGCGATCCAGTTTTTCGCGGCTTGGATTTAGGGTCAGAGGGTGCCTGAAATATCCCCGTCAGCCCGGCCTTGAGCCGGGCCAAGGCTGCCTTACTGCACCGGACAAGTAAAGAAAGAAGCCCAAGCCCGGCCGACGGGTGTGTGACGGTGGGTGTTATCTTGGTGAAGCTCCGACTTGATCATAGGCTCATTAGAGCGTCATCCTGAAGGACGTCCGGATTGCTTGAGCGCAAGGTCCATGGCTATCATATTTGACAGGCATGAAGAGCGAACCACCGCCATGGCTCTGCCGATCACTCCAACAGCGAAGGACTTTATTTCATCTCGTGCAGTAGCCGCTCGAAATAGGCGATGGTTTGCACCAGGCCTTCGCGCAGGGGAATGGTTACGTTCCAGCCGAGTTGCTCGCGCGCTTTGGTGATGTCGGGCCGGCGTTGCTTGGGATCGTCTTGCGGTAGCGCCAGGTGGCGGATTCGGGAGGGGCTGTCGGTCAGCTCGATGACCAGGCGGGCAAGTTCGAGCATGGTGAATTCGCCGGGGTTGCCCAGGTTGAGCGGTCCGGTGCACGCGTCGGGCGTGGCCATCATGGCGAGGAAGCCGTTGACCAGATCGTCGACGTAGCAGAACGAGCGGGTCTGCTCGCCGCTCCCATAGATGGTGATGTCTTCGCCGCGCAAAGCCTGAACGATGAAGTTGGATACCACCCGGCCGTCGTTGGGATGCATGTGGGGGCCGTAAGTGTTGAAAATGCGCACGACCTTGATCGCGAGGTGGTGCTGGCGGTGGTAATCGAAGAACAGGGTTTCGGCGCAGCGCTTGCCTTCGTCGTAGCACGATCGCGGCCCGATCGGGTTGACATTGCCCCAATAGGTCTCGACCTGAGGATGGATGGCGGGATCGCCGTAGACTTCGCTCGTCGAGGCCTGGAGGATGGGGATGCGCAGGCGCTTGGCGAGGCCGAGCATGTTGACCGCGCCGATGACGCTGGTCTTGGTGGTCTGGACCGGGTCGAACTGGTAATGCACCGGCGAGGCCGGGCAGGCGAGGTTGTAGATCTCGTCCACCTCGACGTAGAGCGGGAAGGTGACATCGTGGCGCATCAACTCGAAATTGGCATGATCGAGCAGCGCAGCGACGTTGGCGCGGGTGCCGGTGAAGAAATTGTCGATGCACAGCACGTGATGGCCACGCTCAAGCAGGCGGGCGCATAAATGCGAGCCGATGAAGCCCGCTCCGCCGGTAACGAGGACCCGTTTCCGGGTGGCGTAGCGCGCGGAGCGCTCGATTGGTTGCACTGATATTTGCCCTTCGCGATGACGCCGCCGGAACAAGCTGTAGTGAGACTTGCCTCTGGCGCAATCTGTTATACCAAAGGCCCAAACCTTTGACTCTTGGGCCATTGGTAAAGCCCGCGCGGCGCCCCCGCGTTACCCGCTTGGCACCGGTCGAAGACCGGGGCCGATGGCATTACGGCCGGCCGTTACATCTGGCGGCGGCTCCAGCCGGGGGTGTATCGGGCGTCGTCCCAGCCGATCGCGGTCTTGACCTGCGCGATGCGGGTGGCGGCCGCGGGGGCTCCGGCAGGATCGAAGAGCAGTTCGACAGCGTCGGCGAGGCGTTCGGTGTCGCCCAGCCAGGCAAGATCGCGTGAGCCGGCGACAAGGCGGCGCCATGTAGCTTCGTCGGCCATGGCGGACATGGCCCGGGCGATGCCGGCGATCGAGCCGGTCTCGATCACGTAGCCGTTGACGAGATTGTGGACGAGCGCATCACGGCTGCCGACCGCGCCGGAGACGATCACCGGCAAGTGGAAGGCGAGGGCTTCGTTGACGACGAGGCCCCATTGCTCGACGGTGCTGACCAGCGTCAGGGCGAGTGCCCCGGCCAGCAGGCGGGCAACGGCATCGGCAGCAAGGAAGCCGGGCAGATCGACCTGGTCGGCAATACCCAGGGCAGCGATCCGTGTGCGGATGGCGGTTTCCTCGGGACCGGCGCCGACCAGGATCAGGCGATGCGCGGCCGGGCCGGCGGCGGCGCAATAGGCGGCATAGCCGGAGAGCAACTCGGCCAGGTTCTTTTTCTCGACGAAGCGGCCGACGAAGATGAAAGGTCGCTGGGCATGGGGGACGCCCCCCGGCGCGGGGATGCCGCCGCCTTGCGCCAGCACGCGGGCAAGATTGACGGTGTCGTAGCCGGGCAGGACCGGGCGGCGGCGGAAACCGAGGAAGCGGAAATAATCCAGGTGGCGGATTGCGCCCACGACGGCGGCACCGAATGGCGCGAGCATCGCCGCCTTGGCCAATTCGGCCGCAGCGGAGCGAGGCAGATCGTCGAACTTGGACTCGCTGAACAGCACGACCTCGACGCCGCATAAGCGCAGCAGCCAGGCGAGCAGCAGGATGTCGACGGCATTATAGCCAACGCCGATGCACACCATGCGGCAGCGGCGCAGCACCCGGAACTGGCGGGTGAAGCGACGAAACGGGGCGATGCTTTCCCAGGATTCGCCCGGGAACAAGGTGATCTTGCGAGCGCCAGTGACTTCGCCGGAAGGCGCCCAGGCGTAAGTGGTTGAATTGGTAGCGACTTCGACCGCGATCACTTCGGCTCGCCCGGCGAGACGCGCGGCGACAGCTTCGCTGCGGTCAACATGATAAGCGGAGAGCTGGGTCCAGAGCAGGGCAACCCGGGGCAGGCGTGGCGCGGTCATTCCAGCTAGCTACCGGCGCTGGCCGGTTAGGCAAGGGCCGATTGATGATTCCGCCCGGCCGCCCGGATGCCACTGCCAAGCCGGAAACACTCCCATCCTCACAGGGGCCATAGCCAAAAAACTGCACGCCTTGCCCTTGGTGCCTGACTCCCACCTCTCTTTAAATATTAGATTTTGGACAGCAGCCATGTTTGATGTCAAAATCCTAGTAATTGTACTTGGTCTTAGCCGCCTAAACAGGTATTTGTC
The DNA here is from genome assembly GCA_964245645.1 of uncultured Novosphingobium sp. Classification (GTDB taxonomy): domain Bacteria; phylum Pseudomonadota; class Alphaproteobacteria; order Sphingomonadales; family Sphingomonadaceae; genus Novosphingobium. The sequence goes on from CAXTOI010000004.1 coordinate 24,451, forward strand.
GCTAGATTTACACCCCGGTTAACGCACCAAAACGAGTTTCAAGAGGATTCAACCCCTATGGGTGTCAGCGGAGTGCTCGATCGAGCGTCGAAAAGCATGATCGACAGTCGGCACCCGTGGCGTTCACTGGCACGATGGCCGCGCTGGCTACTCGCGTGCCTGATCGCAAAACCCATTCTGGCGCGATTCGCGACAGGCGGCATTCGCATGCGATTAACGCCAAAGCTGCACAGCTTTGGATCGACAGCGCTGTACATCCGACGCGACGAATATGAACCCGAGCTACTTGCGATCGGGCGTATGATCCCAGCCGGATCTCAGGTGCTCGACATCGGCGGCAGCTACGGCGTGTTTACTTTGTTCATGGCGCATTTTGCAGGACCGAGCGGCAGGGTCTACAGTTTTGAACCAGGGCAATTTTCGTACGCGCAGATATCAATGAATGTCGCGCTGAACGGATATGAAAGCCATGTCTCGTTGCATAACATTGCTGCGTCCGACACATCGGCCAAGCTTCAATTGATGCATTACGCAAATTCGCCAGTCAACTTTTCGATTGGAACCGAGACTGAAGGCGTTGCGTCTGAAGAGGTCCCGGCAGAGCGGATCGACGGCCTGGTGCCGCGAGAGGCATGGCCGAGCATATCGTTCATCAAGATTGATGTGGAAGGCTTCGAAGCGATCGCTCTGGAGGGCGCGCGCGGTATCCTCGAACTCAGCCACCCAACAATCATGTTCGAAGTATCAAGAGACGCATTGGGGCGGCAGCAGATGACGATTGAAGACATGTTCACATACCTTCAATCCTATGGTTATAGATTCTGGACCCTGAGTGACGAAAAAAGATTTCGGCCTATCGCTCAGGCTACCGAAGGCAACATATTCGCGTCGGTTAAAAACCTCTCTGAAATCTAATGGATTTGCTTCTATTTTTCTTTCAGCTTCAGAGAAATATCTTATCCTCCAAATTTGAATTTTCGTTTCAAGCCTGAAATATACTTATGTATGACTTTTTTTCCCAAGTATATTTTATAAACTTTAAAAAAATCTCCAATATCTTTCGTCATGAAATTTGCTAAAAAACGCTTGTCTGCAGGTAAATGCAAAAGGAAGTTATCTTTGTAGTGCATTATAGATCGCTGATAATGCTTGATATTACCACTCCAAAATCGACCTATTATGCCTAAAGTTCCGGCATCGGAAATCTGCACGCCCTTATCGAGCATTATCTGTATGGCTGCAGATAGAACAGCTTCATCACCAATATGATGTAAGCTTTTTGATTCCGACAGATATTTTGGCCATATATCCTGTATTGTGCTGTGAAGTTCGGCGAAAAACTCCGGAGGGCCGGCTATGAACTCACCCCCTGCCCATCTTCCTTGCGCAGAAGTTCCCGAGATCCGACTTATATCGCTTATAATTGCGCTATGGCCGTAAGCAGGAATGACTTGATCCGATATATCATAAAACAACGGCAAATTTTTCTTGACGATGTTCTTCAGCGCGTTAGGCATTTCATTTACACATACCACATCTAAATCACATAATAACGAATATTCATCTGATGTGCTCGCAATGTATTTCAGCGCGTCAATTTTAAAATGGGCTGAAAAAAATTTCAAACCTGACGGAACTTCAGTTGCAAATGGTATCTCGATTACATCAATATCTCGATTTAATATTTCAGATATAGAGCATATCTCTTTTTTCATGTTGGTTAGAAGAGTGTAATCCATCCCGTACAGACGTAAAGATTCTGATAGAAGCGCTGCATTTTTTAAATAAATTTCAACTTGATCTTGAAAATCAGCAACCTTTACATTGTGTGCGGATGTTTCTTCCGCATCCAGATGTAAAATTCCGTAAATCATCATACCACATGTCCGCCGATAAAGCCCCGCTTCCGCTTATCCGCTCGCTGCCGCGAATTGCAGATGCGCAGGGCAAATTTGACGTAAAGACCAAATTTTCCATGCCATCCATGCTCGGGCCGTGGCGAACGATGTATGCGGCAAACCACTCGTTGTCATGGTCGTCGCACACCCCGTCTGCGCTGTCCAACGGCTAAAGTGGGTTGACGATGGCTGCTGAGTCCTGAGGTGTCGGACCCCGGGCTCCTGGCACAAAGCTGCGAGCATCCTCACGTTCCCCTTGCTCCGATTAACCAATGAGAGCATCTGCCGAATATGTACGATGTTGCCCTGATCCTGGCGGTCCTGGTCTTTTCCGCAATCGTTTTCTGGTATGTGCAAAGCGGCTATTTCAATATCTATCATCCCTTCACGCTTTACCTGGCATTCCATGGTTTTCTGTTCGTGTTTCGGCCGATCGTCGCACGTGCGCTCGATTTTCATTTCATTTACCTGCTCTACCAGTTCACGCCGACGGAAGCTGACAAGACCCGGGCGATTCTGGTCTCGACCCTGGGCCTGGTGAGTTTCGGATTCTTCTGTTTCCGCCGAGGCAATGTGCCTATGGGTTTCAACCTCGGCACGATCACCACGGTCGACCGCGAGAAGCTGATATTGCCATTTCTGGCAGCGACAGTGCTGTGTTTTCCGATCGGCTTCTACTCGTTGATACGGTCGTGGAACGACGCCGGCAGCGATATAATCGTGGGATCGATGGTGCGGGACAAGGTGACGCACATCCTCATCAACACCGATTCCAATGGCTATTTGTCGGATGCGCAGTTGATGCTGGTAACATGCGGGGCCAGTCTGGCATGGCTGTTTCGCTTTCGCATTTGGGCCATATTGCCCCTGGCTGTTTTCATCGTCATGCGAGCAGGCACCGGCGGCCGGGGCCCGTGGGTGGCGGCAGCGGCCGCCACCATCCTGCTATGGTTCTATGACCGCCGCCAGAAACTACCCTCGATGAGCGCCGTGCTGGGGGCGCTGCTGGTGGTGGCTGCGTTCAATGTCGTGGGGCAAGATCGCGGGCTCGCCATCCGCCAATGGTTTGGCGCGGACAACAGGACAGCATCGCGCGACGACAATGGCGCTCGCTTGCTCCCGCTCGAGGGGATGGACTTCGGCAACCTCGAATATCTTGAATTTGCCGTTACGATGATTCCGCAGCGCACACACACCTTCTCCTACTTTACCGAAGAGTTGCAGTTGTTTACCGAGCCTGTACCCCGCGCGTTGTGGCCGGGCAAACCGATCGGGCCGCCTATCCAGTTGTTCAACCCGTTCGATTACGGCAATCCTATCGGAATGACCGTATCTGTGCCGGGAATGGGCTGGGTGGGAG